>NZ_JBFTSN010000883.1:0-502 GCF_056400045.1 Paenibacillus sp. 01L418 | reverse complement strand
TGCCAAACGTATCCATTTCTTCTCAAGCACTAAGGGGTTTATCCGAGGGAGGGAACACGACGGCCTTAACCCATAAAACTACTTTCATTGATGTCTATCAAGAATTAATTAACCAGTACAAAGACATAAGCATTCCGTCGATAGAGATTGTTAGTGACCAGGTAGATAAAAAACTTCAATTGTTACAGACAAAGGGACTTTTTGCTTTTAAAGGCGATCATCTCGTCGGTTTCTTGCATGTACAGGAAACAAAAGGTTTCCTTCGTGCTTCAGGCCAGATGAACGGTTCTTCCGAAACGATAGGGTGCGGGCGAAAGAAGGAGATGCTGACATTTGAAAACATTAATAACCGCAGCGTCATACATCCTAATGTGGATCAGCAGCTCAAAGCAATTGTCAAAATAGAAATTTATGCGGATCTGAATTTAACAAGTCAACAATGCACAGATACGAAGATCGATTCGGAAGAGGTAGCCGCTTGGGAGAAAGCGCTAAATGAAAG
>NZ_JBFTSN010000882.1:0-503 GCF_056400045.1 Paenibacillus sp. 01L418 | reverse complement strand
ATGGAATGTTATTCGAGTAAAAGCACCCGAAGCATGGGCTAGAACACGGGGAAAATCCATTAATGTCGCTATCCTCGACACAGGAATCGCCAATCATCCCGACTTGAATATCGCTGGCGGGATTAACACAATCAACGGCGGTTCTTACGCTGACGATAATGGTCATGGCACCCATGTGGCAGGCATCGTCGCAGCAACGGGTAGAGCAGGCAAATCATTGGGTACCGCTCCTGAGGTGAATTTATATGCAGTTAAAGCGCTGAATGAGGACGGAGAAGGATTTGTTTCGGATATTATTGAGGGTATCCATTGGTGTGTCAAAAACCGCATGAATGTCATAAATATGAGCTTTGGCGTGCTCGGCTCAGAAAGCAGCGATACGCTGCACAACGCAATAAAACGAGCAGCGAAGCAAGGCATCGTCATCGTTGCATCAGCCGGCAATGAAGGTCGTTCAAACGGAGCAATTGATGAACCGGCATCTTTTAAAGAGACGATAGCGG
>NZ_JBFTSN010000881.1:0-507 GCF_056400045.1 Paenibacillus sp. 01L418 | reverse complement strand
AAGACGCACTGCTTAGTGCAATTACAGCAGCGAACGCTGTCGCAAACAGCATATTGTCTACAAAGCAGCAGCTCATTGATGCAGAAGGCACGCTGGATCAAGCGCTTCGTGCTTTCCAAGCGACAAAAATTGTCGTTGTTGATCCTTCGTGCTTTCCAAGCGACAAAAATTGTCGTTGTTGATCCGGTCAAACCGACAGAACCGGGAGCACTTGCGGACGGCAAGTATTTGATTGATATTCAGTATTTAAAACAAGGTACTACACAAACATCGGTGATGGATGAATAAGTAGCACATCCTGCTCGTTTGCTCGTGCAAAATGGTGTGAAGCTTGTACAAGTGAATCTAAAGCAAAGCAAGGAAATTACCGGATTTACGATTGGCGGCTCTACGCCAACAACGATCGAATCCGATGCTTCCGCTAACACAAGACGAGTACAATTTACAGTAGCCGATCTACCGGCTAAGCTGGATGGCTGGGTGAAAATAGATTGGCCAGAAGTGAAG
>NZ_JBFTSN010000880.1:0-517 GCF_056400045.1 Paenibacillus sp. 01L418 | reverse complement strand
CTCTCCTTTAATTCTTCAATATAAAACGAGGTCATCACTTTCAAAATTCCCGATTCTACTAATTTTTGAATTCGATTTCCGAGTTCACCCCTAGCCGGTAATCCATCTAACTCACGTCCGCCATAAACATTCTCAAGATTATGTTTTCGTATTGCCCATACAATTTCAGTCTCGTTTGTTTGCTTTTGAAGTTCGCCAAGTTCCAAAAGTGTATTAATAGCGGAATGACCGCTTCCAACGACAAGGACTTTTTTTCCGCGGTAACGTTCTTCATCCTTTCTGAGCAAATCTGGGATGCCATAATATATTTGATTGCTAAGCGCTTTTTCTTCTAATAAGAACACACCATCCGAACGAAGCGGGTTTGGATTTGACCATGTTCCCGTGGCATCAATAACCGCTCTTGCTTCAAAAAGATGTTGGCTGCCATTTTGGGTGGCGTGAATGGCAAAAGGCAGATCATCACGACCGTTCGTTTTAACTTTACTTAAACCCTTACGGCTAATGGCAGTCACCT
>NZ_JBFTSN010000879.1:0-524 GCF_056400045.1 Paenibacillus sp. 01L418 | reverse complement strand
GATTAAAGATGGAGTATTGCATGCTCGATTTCTACCAAAGATTATAGCAGCAACTGCATTTGGAGAAATGAATGGTGTTGTGACAGAACGCATAGAAAACCTCGCAAAATTATTTAAAACAGCAAAGCTTCCTTACGTAATTAAAAAGGATATGCAAGCGTATCTAATCACACATTCCGTATCAGACATTGCCATGTTAAGCTTTTTGCATTCTGAGAATAAGATAATTGACCAAAAAACAGTCAGAACCAGAAAGACGGCACGCAAAATAACAGTCACTTTAAAAGCGTTTCTAAGGGCAATACAAAAAGCAGGCGTTTCAATTGATCCACCAATGCTTAAAATAGTGCTTAAATTTCCAAACTTATTTTTGGATCTTTTCTTTATGACATGGCTACGAACTAAAATGGTTAGGGATATGATGTTGCCGGATTATGCGAATAATGCTAACAATGAGATTGTGCAGTTGCGTCATGATTTAATGAAATTTTTAAATCAAAATGAGATCAAATCGGAAATACATG
>NZ_JBFTSN010000878.1:0-528 GCF_056400045.1 Paenibacillus sp. 01L418 | reverse complement strand
AGGTATGCTTGTCATGAGTAAGTATAATTTCGGCATAATCCAGCATTTGAAACAACTCCGATAATGAATCGAACGATAAAAGAGCGCTAAGCAAAAAATCTCGTTCTCCCATATAGTAAGCGCGCAGCACATTTCCTGCTTCTTCTTGCTTGTCCGCTATTTGCTGTTCTTGTATGAGCAGCTGCTTCTCCGTGTCCGTCATCGTCAGCATGAGCTGCTGCTTCTGTTCTTGTATGCGGATGATTTCTTTATCGATTTCCACGACAGACAAGCTTTTCTCAAGCAGTGCATGCATATCCGCCTCATCAGCCGGCAGAGGCTCAGCCCAAGCGGGAAGCCGAAACAGGAACAAAAAGATGAGTAGCATCGAAGTGGCTGCGATAGAAAATCGATTGCGCCTGGCTGGCAATGTCAACGGCATCGTCCCTCCTCAGCATTCATTTTATGCGGCAATCCATTCTATTATATCTTACAATTGGAAAAGGATGAACCTTATGATGATGGAAAACGAGCTCGCAGCCTCAATTG
>NZ_JBFTSN010000877.1:0-532 GCF_056400045.1 Paenibacillus sp. 01L418 | reverse complement strand
CTGTAGCACCCTGTAAAAATAAAGTTCAGCTCGTTTTGCACAATCGGGAGTTGATCGGCTATTTGCTCTGTTAACGCGAAGTATTCTGCATACTTTCCGAAGCGAATGGTCGGAAAAATCGGCCATTCCTTCATATCAAGTATGCGCTCTATGTCACGCCGCGTCGGACCGCCGCCATGATCACCTACCCCATATACTTTCATCATCGTATTCAAGCCTGTTTTCTGGCAAAACTCCGGCACCGTAAGCACCATTTCACCCTCAATGCGGGAATCGTACCAATGCGGCTCTTTATATGCGATAACCGATCTCCCTGAGGGCGCCATCCAGCGATAGAGGTGATGTCCCTCATGGTTATGACCGCGGCAATAGTAATAATATTTGATGCCCGCGTGATGCAAAGATTCCGGCACATTAAGCGCATGACCGAAAGTGTCCGGCTCAAAATCGATTTGCAAATCATCCAACTGCAATCCGAACAAATGTGTAAGATAGTTTTTGGCATATAAGAACTGCCGAGTCATACTTTCAC
>NZ_JBFTSN010000876.1:0-533 GCF_056400045.1 Paenibacillus sp. 01L418 | reverse complement strand
GGGATATTGAATTAATAATGAAATCAGCTCCCGCTTTTTCGAACGATTTTCTCGTCTCGTCCATGCGCGCTTTCAGCGCGCCTGCGTCCATCATCTCTACCTCTGATTGTGTCAGTCCGAGCTCACTGCTGCCCGAGATGATAGCCACTGTCCATACGCCTGCGTTCTTTCCTTCATAAATGTCAGATACCGTGTCCCCGACCTTCATCACTGAAGCGGGAGGAAATATCCCGAGTTCTGTCATATTACGGAATATCATATACGGATAAGGGCGTCCCGCTTTCACCTCATCTGAAGCAATCATGAAGTCAGGCGAATATCCTTTGCGCCTTGCCTCAGGCACGATAACATCCATCATTCCTTTGGTGTAGCCTGTAGTCGAGCCAATAACGATCCCCGCTTCACGGAGAAGACTAATCGTCTCCAACACTCCTGGTAACGTATCCTTTTAGGCTTTTAAAGACTCCATCAATGTCGATTCTATATCGGTATATATTAGTTCGATATCTTCTTTAACAGGTTCAGTAACGTAC
>NZ_JBFTSN010000875.1:0-542 GCF_056400045.1 Paenibacillus sp. 01L418 | reverse complement strand
CAATAAGCACATATACGTGCTTACAGACCAGTAACCTTAGCTAGTTTCTCGCTGTAAGAACACATACGTGCTTACAGTCTCCTGCCTACCCGCCGCATACGTCGAATTCGTTCAATAAGCACCTATGTGTGCTTACAGACCAGTAACCATAGCTACTTCTCGGCTGTAAGAACACATACGTGCTTACAGCCTCTTTTTTACCTTCCGCATACGCCGAATTCGCTCAATAAGCACCTATGTGTGCTTACAGACCAGTAACCATAGCTAGTTTCTCGCTGTAAGAACACATACGTGCTTACAGCCTCTTTTCYACCTTCCGCATACGCCGAATTCGCTCAATAAGCACCTATCTGTGCTTACAGTCCAGTAACCATAGCTAGTTTCTCACTGTAAGAACACATACGTGCTTACGGCTTCTTTTCTATCCGCCGCATACGCCGAATTCGCTCAATAAGCACCTATGTGTGCTTACAGACCAGTAACCATAGCTAGTTTCTCGCTGTAAGAACACATACGTGCTTACAGCCTCTTTTCCTCTTTTC
>NZ_JBFTSN010000874.1:0-543 GCF_056400045.1 Paenibacillus sp. 01L418 | reverse complement strand
CATTTATAGCATCCCATTGATAGGGTACAACAACATCCCTAACTAGATTAATATAATAATTCCAAAATGAATCTTGAATATTGATCTGCTTAAGTGATACGGGTTTGGCATGGTCCCTGCTTGCGATTTGCTCCATTTATTAAAACCCCTCTTCCGAAATGAATAACTTCATACTGCTGATCTCTATTTTATGGGTTAAAATAAAACTTAAATACAAACGAAAATAACTAAATACTTATAAAATTTCACACAAGCAGGGAGTGTAATTGATTATGATAGCAGCATCGGAGCATATTTATTTTGCAGCCCCTCCGCTTCCTTATTACTTAGAGAGCGGCGTTACGAATCACGAACGGGGCGATCAGCATCCGAGCCGGAAGCAGCTAGGCGTATTTGATCTTCTTATCATAGAACATGGCTGCTTATTTATAGGCGAGGATGAGCGGAAATGGCAATTAACAGACGGGCAAACCTTGCTTCTGCTGCCTGACCGCTATCACTATTCCGTAAAGCCTTCCGAGGAAAAAACACGCTTTTACTGGG
>NZ_JBFTSN010000873.1:0-549 GCF_056400045.1 Paenibacillus sp. 01L418 | reverse complement strand
ATTCACCCTACCGAGGCACCCCTTCTCCCGAAGTTACGGGGTCATTTTGCCGAGTTCCTTAACGAGAGTTCTTCCGCGCGCCTTAGCATGCTCTGCTCGCCTACCTGTGTCGGTTTGCGGTACGGGCACCTAGATCTCACTAGAGGCTTTTCTTGACAGCCGGAGTACATGACCTTCGCTACTGCAATTTTCGCTCCCCATCACAGCCCAGCCTAATAGTGTGCGGATTTGCCTACACACTAGCCTCACTGCTTGGACGGACTATTCCATCAGTCCGCGTCACTGCCCTTCTGTGTCACCCCATTGCTCAAACGATCTTCGGTGGTACAGGAATTTCAACCTGTTGTCCATCCACTACGCCTTTCGGCCTCGCGTTAGGTCCCGACTTACCCTGAGAGGACGAGCCTTCCTCAGGAACCCTTAGGCTTTCGGCGGACAAGATTCTCACTTGTCTTTTCGTTACTCATACCGGCATTCTCACTTGAATACAGTCCACCAGTCCTCACGGTCCAACTTCAATCCGTATTCAACGCTCCCCTACCCAAGTAC
>NZ_JBFTSN010000872.1:0-564 GCF_056400045.1 Paenibacillus sp. 01L418 | reverse complement strand
CATACGTGCTTACAGCCTCTTTTCTACCCGCCGCATGCGCCGAATTCGCTCAATAAGCACCTATGTGTGCTTACAGACCAGTAACCTTAGCTAGTTTCTCGCTGTAAGAACACATACGTGCTTACAGCCTCTTTTCTACCCGCCGCATGCGCCGATTTCGCTCAATAAGCACATATACGTGCTTACAGACCAGTAACCWTAGCTAGTTTCTCGCTGTAAGAACACATACGTGYTTACAGTCTCCTGCCTACCCGCCGCATACGTCGAATTCGTTCAATAARCACCTATTTGTGCTTACAGACCAGTAACCATAGCTACTTCTCGGCTGTAAGAACACATACGTGCTTACAGCCTCTTTTCTACCCGCCGCATGCGCCGAATTCGCTCAATAAGCACCTATGTGTGCTTACAGACCAGTAACCTTAGCTAGTTTCTCGCTGTAAGAACACATACGTGCTTACAGCCTCTTTTCTACCCGCCGCATGCGCCGATTTCGCTCAATAAGCACATATACGTGCTTACAGACCTCAATAAGCACATATACGTGCTTACAGACCAGTAACC
>NZ_JBFTSN010000871.1:0-579 GCF_056400045.1 Paenibacillus sp. 01L418 | reverse complement strand
AGGTAGAGGGACTAGAGCGCATTCGAATTAGTTCGATCGAAGCAAGTCAAATCGACGATGCGATGATTGATGTGTTGAACCGTTCAAGCAAAATGTGCCGCCATCTGCATATTCCACTCCAAGCAGGTGAAGACTCCGTATTAAAGCGGATGCGCCGTAAATATACGACTGCAGAATTCGCAGCAAAAATTAAAAGATTGCATCAGGCAATGCCTGGCGTTGCCATTACAACGGATGTTATTGTCGGTTTCCCTGGAGAAACGGAAGAAATGTTCGAAGAGGGCTTCCGCTTCATGGAAGATTTGAAATTTGCTGAAATGCATGTGTTCCCTTATTCGAAACGCACAGGTACGCCTGCTGCTCGAATGGACGAGCAAGTGGATGAAGAAGTGAAAAATGAGCGCGTGCATAAGCTAATTGATTTGTCTGAGAAAATGCAGCTTGCATACGCTGAGCAATACGTTGGCCATGTTCTCGATGTAATCCCAGAGCGCGATTACAAGGGTGCCCCGGGTACTGGACTTGTTATGGGTTATACGGATAACTATATCCAGGTCGTATTCGACGGCACAGAATCGC
>NZ_JBFTSN010000870.1:0-581 GCF_056400045.1 Paenibacillus sp. 01L418 | reverse complement strand
TCAGACTCCCAACGGATCATAATAACAACTTCTTCCGTTTCTTTTGCTTTTCTATTCACCATAATATTAATATCGATAAGACCTTCCTTGCCGTCAATATAGCCCTCTTGCCCAAAATTGTCGACAACTTGCTGTGAATTTCCCTTTTCCACTACAATTGATCTCAATTGAATGAACACAGAAATCCCTCCTATATCATTTTAAAAACTACCATTTAACTATATCGATAACGATTCTCATTGTCAAATAAACATTGTTAAAATGTTCCTATTCAKGTGGCTTATTTTTCTCCCCTCCCCTTCTTATTTAAATAAACGACTAAAATTTTATTAATCGTCAGCAAGTAACGACTAACATGTCAAAAAAATGATAAAATAGATGATGATAATACCAAAAAGGCGGAGATTACATGGGACATCCATTCATTATTGAACCGATATCGTACATTAGCTTCGAAAACGAGGCAGAGCAAATAGAAAAATGCAAGGAATGGGGTTTGCTTTCTGAGAAGGCTGCCAAAACAAAAGTATTTTTCTATAAAGGAAACGGCGTGAATCTCGAATGCACTATTATTGGATATG
>NZ_JBFTSN010000869.1:0-585 GCF_056400045.1 Paenibacillus sp. 01L418 | reverse complement strand
TTCCACACTAAAGTCTGAAACGTTCTACCTCGAAGGGTTGACCCATACAACGACTGCAATCGTTGAACAGACCGTTCGAGACTACATCACTTACTATAACGCAATTCGTATTCAAACGAAACTAAATAACCAGTCGCCGGTTGATTATAGGCGATTGGCCGTTTAAACTTGAAAGGTGTTTTGATCCCTGTCTCACAAATGGGGGTCAGTCCCATGTTATATCATTTGGGTTTTTTCATATATTATTAGTTATATATTACCAATCGTTATTATAGCTCCTTTCTTGATTTATTATGTTTTTGTATTTTCATTTTTGTCAATTTTATTTGCTATTTGTCTGTTCTTTATGAAAGATAAGTGGAGGTCTGAAGAAGGAATCCTCACTATACTATTATTGATACCCTTTACTTTATTGTGGATAATCCCTTTTATTAGTGATGAAATTAAATTAAGGGTGGCTGTACCTACGAATTACTTAATGGAAACATATATTAACGACAAATATATTTCTAGTTCAAATGTTATTGACACATCGATTGAGTTAGTTAGATATAATTCTGCTAAGAAGATTTTAGATGTAAATAT
>NZ_JBFTSN010000868.1:0-591 GCF_056400045.1 Paenibacillus sp. 01L418 | reverse complement strand
AGGGAAGGGTTCAGATGATCTGGAGACTTCCTGAACTTTGCTGGGAACTCCAGAAATGGATGTTCCTAATGCATTTGCGATAGCAGCAGCTTTCAGTCGGGCGTTCTGGACAGCAAGCGACAGGGCCTCATTTTCCAACTGTTTTCTATCGGTAACCGAGAACTGAATGGAAGTGACTGTATTGGCACCGTGAGAAACGGCGGTATCTACTACAGTACCAGTAAGTGAAATTTGATCGATGGTGATTTGCAGGAGATGAGTTACTTTGTAGCCTTGAAAGACTTGCTTCCCGTCCGGGAAATCATACATCATTTCGATTCGATAATCATTCGTTTGGATATGTTCGCGCGGGATGCTTAGCTCGAGAAGGGATTGTATGATATCTGCTGTAATTTGTGCATTTTCGGCTTGTATCGCTTGCAGCTCCTTGCCTTCGGTAACAGCACCAAGGATGACCAAGGCTGTATCTGGAGCAGCCGTAACGATCCCTTCGCCCAAAACTTCAATCGTGGACACGCTTTTGCAGGGAATGGGAATAGCGGTATAGTAGATTTGATTGCCGTACATTGCAGGCTCCTTTCCGTCTTACAG
>NZ_JBFTSN010000867.1:0-594 GCF_056400045.1 Paenibacillus sp. 01L418 | reverse complement strand
CGGCAGTGTGACGACATCGAAGCTGGCGTATGWAAGCATAGGTTCGGAGCAACTAGCAGATGGCAGTGTGACAACATCGAAGCTATCGTATGGAAGCATTGGTTTAGAACAACTAATGGATAGAAGTGTGACATCAGCGAAACTTGCGTATGGAAGCGTTGGTTCAGAACAACTGACGGATAGAAGTGTGACATCAGCGAAGCTTACGTATGGAAGCGTGAACAACTAATGGATAGAAGTGTGACATCAGCGAAACTTGCGTATGGAAGCAGGCAGCGTAGGTCCGAATCAGCTGATGGACGGAAGTGTGACATCAACGAAGCTGGCATTTGGCAGTGTAAATTCGGAACAGCTGACGGACGGCAGTGTGACGACATCGAAGCTGGCGTATGAAAGCATAGGTTCGGAGCAACTAGCAGATGGCAGTGTGACAACATGGCATTTGGCAGTGTAAATTCGGAACAGCTGACGG
Organism: Paenibacillus sp. 01L418; assembly: GCF_056400045.1. Taxonomy (NCBI): domain Bacteria; kingdom Bacillati; phylum Bacillota; class Bacilli; order Caryophanales; family Paenibacillaceae; genus Paenibacillus; species Paenibacillus sp. 01L418. The sequence continues at coordinate 122 of NZ_JBFTSN010000867.1, read as the reverse complement.
ACGGCAGTGTGACGACATCGAAGCTGGCGTATGAAAGCATAGGTTCGGAGCAACTAGCAGATGGCAGTGTGACAACATCGAAGCTATCGTATGGAAGCATTGGTTTAGAACAACTAATGGAT
>NZ_JBFTSN010000866.1:0-598 GCF_056400045.1 Paenibacillus sp. 01L418 | reverse complement strand
CCGTCACACCACAGGCTAAAGGCCGGATCGAGCGTCTTTGGCTGACGCTTCAAGACCGTCTTGTCATTGAGTTACGGTTGCTAGGTATCCAGACGATAGATGCTGCAAACGAGGCATTGCCTGAGCTTATTCAAAAACATAACAAGCAATTTTCCATAGCTCCACGCTCATCTGAATCTGCCTATGTGCAGCTTCAAAAGCATATTGAACTCAGTTATGTGTTTACACTTCGAGAGTATCGCAAGCTCGGAGCTGGCAACACCCTTTCTTACCGCGGAGCAACCTACACTTTAGCTGAGCCTTCTACCCAGCGTTTTGACGCTAAAACTACGGTTGAAGTGCGAGAAACACTGAATGGCAAAGTCGTAATGTGGAATCAAGGACAAGCCATATTGTTAAAGCAGATAGAAAAACAAGATCAAAAACCGCAAACCAAAAAGGCGAGTTCAGCGCAGCCACGCAAACCCGCCAAGGAACATCCGTGGAAAACCACAGGTAGTACCAGCACAAATAAGCGTAACACAAAAAAAACGTCATTCCAAGAACTAGCTTATTCACAGCATAATAGCTTTGCAGAGGTCACCTGGCAGGTGACCTC
>NZ_JBFTSN010000865.1:0-601 GCF_056400045.1 Paenibacillus sp. 01L418 | reverse complement strand
GCCCTGTCTGGGTTCGCGTATGGTCGCTCGAACAAACCTAACTCAAATTTCTGGTGAAGGATGYGGCGCACAGCAAGATCAATATCGTCTACAGAGACCTTTTGATTTCTTACGGCATGCAGCAAATGCTTGCCGAAGCTCTCGCCAGACATTTCCATATCGACACCCGCAAGCAGCGCCGCGCATGCTGCATCCTCTTCACTTTCTACTACTTGGTGGCCGCCGCAAAGCATATTGATCGCTCCGCAATCGGTAATGACGAATCCGTCGAATCCCCATTTTTCTCTCAAAGTTTGGGTAAGCAGCTCATGATTCGACGTGCATGGCACGCCATCGATTTCGTTGTATGCCGTCATGATTGACAGCGCACCGGCCTGCACCGCTCGCTCGAATGGCAACAAATCCTTTTCGAGAAGCTCCCTCGCACCGATTCGAGCGGGCGCCGCATTGCGTCCTCCTTCGGAGCTGCCATAGCCGGCGAAATGCTTGAGTGTAGCGATAACGGTATCATCGGAAGCGATGGACTCCCCTTGCAAACCTTCGACTGCCGCTACTGCCAATTCTCCGATAAGATATGGATCCTCGCCAAATGTCTCTTCCG
>NZ_JBFTSN010000864.1:0-610 GCF_056400045.1 Paenibacillus sp. 01L418 | reverse complement strand
ACAGGAGGTTGTACTTCCCGGGGAACCAGCATTAGAGGCAATCGCCTCTACGTTTGGACAAGCTGTCCTTGAAACGGACGGTTCTCTTAACCGCAAAGCTCTCGGCGAAATTGTGTTTCGCGATAAACAATCATTAGCAAAGCTTGAATCCATAACCCATCCAGCTATACGGGCGCGGATGCAGCAAACCATACATACTTACGCAGAGCAGTATCCAGAACGATTAGTAGTAGCTGACGTGCCGCTGCTATACGAGACGAAGCAGGAGCATCTGTACGAAGGCATATTGGTCGTATATGTACCCGCTGAGCTTCAGAAAAAGCGCTTAATGGAACGAAACCATTTGCCTGAAGAAGAAGCAAGCCGGCGCATCGCACTGCAAATGGATATTGAGCAAAAGAGACTGAAAGCGGATTGGGTCATCGATAACAGCGGATCGCTGGAGGAGACGAAGCGTCAGCTGGATGAATTTTGGAAAAGTAAGTGTATGCCATGAGGGTATTCCAAAAGAAAAGGGTGCTGCTCGTCCTGCTGCTTGGTTTATTGACGATTTTATTTCTCAAATCAGATTGGCTTGCGGAGTGGATGTATCCGGTTCATTACAAAGAAG
>NZ_JBFTSN010000863.1:0-613 GCF_056400045.1 Paenibacillus sp. 01L418 | reverse complement strand
ACTCCAAGCTGCTCTGCTTGCTTTCTCCCTGCAAGGCGAAGCTCCGCCCCGCTAATGCCATCAGGAAAACCGATCAAATTATGATAGCTTCTGCATACCGAAGATCTTCCATTACCGGAATCGATAACAGCAACGTGATGACGATATCTTCCTAATTGTATGGCAGCCTGTAAACCTGCAATGCCGCCGCCTACAATTACACAATCATAGATCATCAAATACCTCCCAGTAATAGGATTAGTGTACACAACATCAGTTGATTATATATTATTTATAATTGGCTCTCCACTTATACGAAGGAATAAGGATACGGCTAGGGATAGTCTCTATTTCAAAAGAAGCCAGCTGCTCTAATTCAGGGCAGCTGGCTTCTTTTTCATATATGTGATTATTGCACGCTCAATCTTCTTCGCTTCATTTTGATGACTTCTGGAAGCGCAATGCCTATGAGTACAACGATGACACCAGCCCATTGCAAGGCGCTGACATGTTCATTCAGAACGAAGGATGAAAGCAAAACAGCGACAGGAAGTTCCGACGCACCCAAAATCCCTGCCATCCCTTCTCCGACATGCGGCACACCGATTGCAAACAGCACGGGTGGAATAAACGC
>NZ_JBFTSN010000862.1:0-621 GCF_056400045.1 Paenibacillus sp. 01L418 | reverse complement strand
CTTATAAACAACAAACCAAGGCTTTTCTCGAGCTGTAAGAACACATGCGTGCTTACAGCTTCACTTCCACCTCAACCAGATGGCTTCTCTAATCTTTAAGCGCATATATTCTTACAGCTTCATTTCAACCTCGATCAGACCGCCTCATCTACCTCAATAAGCGCATATTTGCGCTTACAGACAACAAACTAAGGCTATTCTCGTGTTGTAAGAACACATACGTGCTTACAGCTTCATTTCCGCCTCAACCACACAGCTTCTCTACTCAATAAGCGCATATTTGCGCTTACAAACAACAAACTAACCCTTTTCTCAAGCTGTAAGAACACATGCGTTCTTACAGCTTCACTTCCACCTCATCCATATGGCTTCTCTACTCTTTAAGAGCTAATATTCTTACAGCTTCATTTCAACCTCGATCAAACGCCTCATCTACCTCAATAAGCGCATATTTGCGCTTACCGACAACAAACCGAGGCTTGTCTCGCGCTGAAAGAACACATGTGTGCTTACAGCTCCATTTCTACCTCAACCAGTCGGCTTTTCTACTCAATAAGCGCATATTTGCGCCTACCTCAACCAGTCGGCTTTTCTACTCAATAAGCGCATATTTGCGCTTAC
>NZ_JBFTSN010000861.1:0-627 GCF_056400045.1 Paenibacillus sp. 01L418 | reverse complement strand
CCATCTGGCTTAATAGCCAAACCGTCAACTGCTTCTTCTAAAAGTACTGTAATATGCTGAAACACGCCTAAGCCCTCCATTCTTGTTGTCTATTCTAGAAGTTGAAATCGAAATCAACGAGCTTTTCGGCGATTTCGTTAAAGGTTTGTTCGGATTGTTCGTAATAACCGTCCCAAGTCTGCTTGCTCCAAATTTCCACGCGACTAGAAACGCCGAGCACCATGCAATCCTTGTCCAGCTTCGCATATTCACGAAGATGGCTAGGTATATTTACCCTTCCCTGTTTATCCAGCTCACATTCGGTTGCTCCGGAAAAGAAAAACCGGGTAAATGCACGCGCATCTGATTTCATAAGAGGCAATGTTTTTAGCTTTTGCTCCAAAACAGTCCACTCACTCATGGGATATACGAATAAGCAATTATCTAATCCACGGGTTGCAATAAACGAGGCTCCAAGCGATTCGCGGAATTTCGAAGGTATGATGATTCGGCCTTTCTCATCAATGCTATGTTGATATTCACCCATAAACATGACTTTGAACCACCCCTTCCCCTATTTCCACCACTTTGCCCCACTTTTCCCCACCTAGTAACAGTAGTTCGCCACCTAAAATAAAAATCCTGCTC
>NZ_JBFTSN010000860.1:0-633 GCF_056400045.1 Paenibacillus sp. 01L418 | reverse complement strand
GTATACGAGAAGAGAAGAGACAAGCTCAGCATCCGGCAAAGAAACTTTATGTACGCCGAGATTATCTTCAATAATACCGGAGTTAATCGGACTCCAGCTGCTAAAGGAAGCAAGCTTAGCCTCTGGCTGTTGTTCTCTTACTAGTCGAAAGAGGGAAGGAAAGGGAGAATCACTCGGATAGGATAGTGTTGCCGCCTTCTCATTATTTAATTTATGCTTGTCAGGCTGTACCCCATGAAGCACAGATCCCCAACATTCTGCACTGATCGTCGGCATTTCCGCCTTCGCATCAAAGGTGTAGGCTCCACGTGGAAGCCAAGCATCTAGATTTGGTGTGTCTGCTTGCTGCACGAAATTACCCGCACCATCCATTCCAAGAATAAATACCCGCTGTACAGCCTTAGTTTGCTTCATCATCTTTCACTCCCTCATATCAAATTTCTCGTGAAGGACGCGTCTTCCATTAATAGGAAACGGCACGACCAGTTCACGCTTTTAGCATAAGAGCACCCGTTATAACCGTCAATATCCTAATTCATGCTCTGAGACAACTAGTCATTAGCGTGATAAAGATATGTCATTATTATAGTAGTTCACTAGATTAACAGCCCACTATAATGAGAGACAGAGAAC
>NZ_JBFTSN010000859.1:0-634 GCF_056400045.1 Paenibacillus sp. 01L418 | reverse complement strand
CTTAAAATACGCGGGGTGTTTCTCTTTCAGCTCATCCTTCTCCAGTTGAAAACGATTCAAATGCTCATGCATCACTTTTTCCGCCGCATCTGCGTCCTTGTCCTTAATTGCCGTTACGATTGCACGGTGCTGGCTCAAAATGATGTGCCAATCATCGTTTGCAGCAAGGCGCAGCATCCTCACCCTCTGGTAATGGGCGCTAAGCTCCTGAAGCAGCTTCCATGTGCGGAGCTTCCCACATCCGATGATAATCGTTTTGTGAAACTCATCGTCGAGCTCAAACAATCGCTTATAGTTTTTTTCTTCGATACAGAGCTCTTGCAGGGCAATCAAATTTAGCAGCTGCAGCACTTGTTCAGCCTTAAGCTGCTCGCATGCCAGCCTGACGATCGTACTTTCCAGCGTTTCCCGCACGAAGCGTGACTCTTCCACCATATCCAGATCAATGAGAGAAATAAATGAACCTCGCTGGGGTATCGTTTCAATAAGTCCCTCTTGCGAAAGCTTAACGAATGCTTCCCTAATGGGTGTTCTGCTAACCTTCAGCATCTCGATTATATCTTTTTCTGAAATAAAACGGCCCGGCTCCAGTTTCAAATCCAATATATCTGATTTCAGCTTATCGTATACATAG
>NZ_JBFTSN010000858.1:0-636 GCF_056400045.1 Paenibacillus sp. 01L418 | reverse complement strand
ACTATTAATAGCGTAAGAGCGATAAGCAGGAAACAAAAATTTGTTTTCAATTAGGGTGATACCGTGTGAATAGCCTCGTCCCTATCGTTAAAGATAGAGATGTGGCTTTTTTTGTCTTTTACATTATTAAAAAAAGACATAATAAAAATAGACTGGATTGATTTGTATGCAAACATCAGCGCAATGGACATCGAAGATTGGTTTTATTTTATCCGCGGCAGGCTCTGCTATTGGAGTAGGCGCAATATGGAAGCTCCCCTATGTTACGGGGATAAGCGGGGGAGGGGCATTTTTTCTACTATTTATTTTATTCACTTTTTTTATGGGTTTCCCATTGTTATTAGCAGAGTTTGTAATCGGGAGAAGCACACAAAAAGAAGCCATTAGTGCTTATCGCAGCTTAGCTCCTCATAGCAATTGGCATTGGATCGGAAAGCTCGGGGTATTTACCTGCTTTCTTTTATTGTCTTTTTATAGCGTTATTGGCGGTTGGATTGTTATTTATTTTGCAAAAGGTTTGTTTGGTGGAATCATTAGTGAAGGCGCAAATTATGGAGCGGTCTTTAACGATACCATTGCTAATCCTATTTTAGTTATTGCGGCACAATTTGTATTTTTGGCTTTGACAGTTGTTGT
>NZ_JBFTSN010000857.1:0-646 GCF_056400045.1 Paenibacillus sp. 01L418 | reverse complement strand
CTTCATCACGTCCATAACCATTTGAGTAGAACATTGCTGTATTAGATCCAGACATACTATGTTCAAATGAAACATCGAGCATTTCTTCAAGTGTATTGGTTAGTTGTTGGCCAGCTAAATGAATAATAGGTGTTTTATCTCCATATTGAAATTGCCAAACTGCCTTAGCTATTCCATCTTTAATCTCAACGACTGTATTGGCACGTCCGGTACTATAAATATAACGTGATGCGTCTCCACGTGGAAAGCTGTAACTGTAAAAAGGAGTTGGTTCATTTTTTTCAGCTTCTGCAGACGGTGTAAAAGAGAAGGTAATTGGTAAAGAAATTGCAGCAAGACGAGCCTTATTTAGATCATCAGATGTAATAAGATTCTCATCAAGCTTAAAATCCTTACTATTTATAAATAAAATTACTCTAGTTTTTTCATAGGTTACACTGAATTCGAAAGCCTCAGTTATAAAACGAATGGGAACCATTATACGTCCGTTATTATTAACTGCTGGAACATCGAGCTTGATGGTTTTTCCATTCTTATAGGCAATTAATTGATTGGCTGTCACTTTCACTTCATCTTTAACTTTATTCATTATTACAGCCGTTCGACTTTTAGTGTCCCAGGTGTAGGATAATCCTAATGAAGATAG
>NZ_JBFTSN010000856.1:0-651 GCF_056400045.1 Paenibacillus sp. 01L418 | reverse complement strand
CATGGGCGACGATGAGTTTATTTTGAATTAAAGAATTTCCTTCAAGAAGAAAGGCGTAGCAAGGGTTGGAGTTAATAACGAGCTCGTAAATCTTACTCAAGCCAAAGTCATATTGTAGTTTCATTTTATGGAAAGTTTTTCCAAAACTCCAATGACTAAATCTTGTAGGCATACCATAAGCACCGAATGTATAAATGATCTCTGCAGGACAAATCTCATAGCGCATTTGATAGAAATCTAATCCAAAACCTTTTGCAATTTCTGTTATCTCATCAATTGAACGCTCTAATGCTCGAAGTTCGTCGGGGCTCATCAGGATACCTCCAAGTTTTCATATTTATTGGAGTTTGTCTTAGCGAAACTTCAATGATTAAATCTTGGTTAATAGTTGTTACTTGGAGAGTTAATGGTTATTTTTTTCTTATCTAGTAAACTCGCTAGAGGCGGTGACAAATATCAATCTTAGTTGGCATTGTAGATTGATACAAAATGGTTTGTGTATAAACAAAATGAAGCATCAAAAGAAAAAATTTTTGAAGTCAAACTAACTAACGTAGGGAAGAGTTGCCTGGCTATAAATAATATTAAGATTAGAAATAAGTTTGATTCTCTCTAAATAAAGCGAGCATAGTTATATTAGAACACTTGGGT
>NZ_JBFTSN010000855.1:0-651 GCF_056400045.1 Paenibacillus sp. 01L418 | reverse complement strand
ACCTTCATGTCTTCTCTTGATGGGCCGCCAACCGATGATCAAATGCTTGGTGCAGCTTCAGAGGCTGATTTGGAGCTCGTTAAATCTCTGCTTAATGCTGGAGGAAATCCGAATGCAGCAGACGATGAAGGGTGGACAGCGCTAATGTGGGCAGCCCAGCTAAATGAAACAGCTATCGCTTCTTCTTTGATAGATGCGGGAGCGCRATTGAATGTGATTGAGCAAAGTTATGAAGAAACGGCATTAACGATAGCGTTGTATAATGAAAGCATAGAGATGGTAGCGTTATTGCTGGATGAAGGAGCTAATCCGAATTTACAGGATAGTTCCGGATGGACACCGCTAATGACCGCAGCAAAAAATGGTGACATAGAGGGAGCGGAACTTTTGCTAAAAGCAGGGGCTGATCCGTTGAAAGTTGATGAAACAGGATATACAGCTGAGGATTATGCGCTTGATGCTGGGTTTGACGAGCTCGCCGAGCTGTTGCAAAATTTAGGCGATCAAATATAAAAGAAAAGAAGCTTGATTGCTCAAGCTTCTTTCTTTTATGTATATTCAATTCTTTATGTTTAGGATGGTCGGGACGACACGATTTGAACATGCGACCCCCTGGTCCCAAACCAGGTGCTCTACCAAGCTGAGCTACGT
>NZ_JBFTSN010000854.1:0-652 GCF_056400045.1 Paenibacillus sp. 01L418 | reverse complement strand
GTTTCTGCCCGTGAGACTTGGATCTCGAGAGCTATTCCGTTCATCCCCCTACTTGTTAAACCATGATTAGGCTAGTTGGGGCATGACCCCGAATCACATGCGATAATGTGGACGACAAGAAGGTTAGGGGCTTCCGGCGAATATATAACAAGGAGTGGTTACATGAATCCTGTCATCGGACTGGATGTTTCCAAAGGAGAAAGTCATGCACAAGCATTCACTGACCGAGGAATACCGCACGGAAAGATCTTTCAGTTTGAGCATAATCTTGAGGTAGCCGCGGAGGACCAATGTTAAAATTCATTTTTGCCGCCTGTATAATGTTATTCAGTCAAACTACCCACGTATCGGCAATACAAATCGAAGACGAAGCTGAATATATTGCAATTTATCGCAAGACTGCTAAGTCCGCAAATATAGGCAGTAATAAAAAGATATTATGAGAAGGTACTTGTTCATCCGCCGACATACACACCGTTTCATGGAACCCAAATAACGTGTGAAGCAAAATGAAAAATTAAATTTAGATCATAGTCTGGTCGGTGTGTAGTAGTAATACTTCCTTCCCTCTTCCAGAAGTTGAATTTACATCATTATCCATACGTCCGCATCCAAAATAAATTTTTAAACTTGGTTTGACACAATTTCAAGA
>NZ_JBFTSN010000853.1:0-653 GCF_056400045.1 Paenibacillus sp. 01L418 | reverse complement strand
GAGCAATAAGCACGTATATGTTCTTACAGCGAGAGAAAAAGCTAGGTTTGTTGTCTGTAAGCACATATATGCGCTTATAGAGTAGCTGCGGCGTATGATCGAGGTGGGAAATGGAGCAATAAGCACGTATATGTTCTTACAGCGATAGAAAGGGCTAGGTTTGTTGTCTGTAAGCACGTATATGAGCTTACAGAGTAGCGGCGGCGTATGATCAAGGTAAGAAATGGAGCAATAAGCACGTATATGTTCTTACAGCGAGAGAAAGGACTAGGTTTGTTGTCTGTAAGCACGTATATGAGCTTACAGAGTAGCGGTGGCGTATGATCGAGGTAGGAAATGGAGCAATAAGCACATATATGTTTTTACAGCGAGAGAAAGGACTAGGTTTGTTGTCTGTAAGCACAAATATGCGCTTATAGAGTAGCTGCGGCGTATGATCGAGGTGGGAAATGGAGCAATAAGCATGTATATGTTCTTACAGCGAGAGAAAAAGCTAGGTTTGTTGTCTGTAAGCACATATATGCGCTTATAGAGTAGCTGCGGCGTATGATCGAGGTGGGAAATTGAGCAATAAGCACGAATATGTTCTTACAGCGAGAGAAAAAGCTAGGTTTGTTGTCTGTAAGCACATATATGCGCTTATAGAGTAGCTG
>NZ_JBFTSN010000852.1:0-654 GCF_056400045.1 Paenibacillus sp. 01L418 | reverse complement strand
CCTGTAATTGAATTTCGTTCATAAAATGTATAGGGATAGTTTGGCAAACTATAATTTTGATTATAAGAATATAGCCGGTTCCCACCGAAAACCTTGTTGAATAATATTTCTGTAATTGGCACACTCCAAGTGGGTTTAGCAACAATATCTGCAGCAAGCTGATATTTTGTTCGTGAGTTCGCTCCATTTCCTGAGTTTGGGTATCCCACAGAAAAGTTTGCGTATACTCCATTTTTTGTCGATAGTGTAGTAGCATCCGCTTTCCATGCCGCTTTTTGGGCATTTCCGCCTTTGTATGGCGTCTTAGCCGTCCACGAACGTAATATCGATTGCGTCGAATAGTTAGTTATTGGTGGGCCGCTGTCTTCTCCCTGCCCTGGCTGCTGCGTAATTCCAAACACGTTAAAGTTAACTGAAGGAGCATAATTCAGAATATCGGTCGTGACAATTCCTGAATTTCCTTTCATTCCATAGTCTTCAGTTACTGAGGCGCGATATTGCCGCTTACCAACGGTCGTGTAGTTGACAGAATGTGTTGTTTTAAAAGCCCCATCATATAGCGGTTTCCACGCTTCTTCCTCAAAGTTTCCATCACCATCTTGGTCATAGCGTTCTTCAAGAAACAGATACTTTAGAATGTCACCGTCAGGACTC
>NZ_JBFTSN010000851.1:0-677 GCF_056400045.1 Paenibacillus sp. 01L418 | reverse complement strand
CCTCTTATTATGTCTGTAAGGGTTCATCCCCGTGCCTTTTATACTACTAGCCGTTTGTAAACCTCGTATTCTGTTTTTGTAAACTCCATGTTAAAAATAAGATTGCTGTAATTTTTTCATTTCGACTGCGATATGAACGGCTTGCTGATGTGCCTGCTCCGATAAAACGCCAATTTGCTTCGCGCTATTGCGATTATCAGCTGCCGCTCGGAAAAGATGATTAAACACCTCCACGGCTTCATTGATATTCGCTTCGCTTGCGATCGTCTCCATTCGTCCTGAATGAGCGAGACTTGTCGTTTGCGTAATGGCGTCAACGATCGTTTTCGTTAACGTCGTAATTTCGTTCGCAAATTGCTTCGTTTGGCCTGCAAGCTTCATCACTTCACCAGCTACTACCGCAAACCCGCGCCCATGCTCCCCTGCACGGGCTGCTTCTATAGAAGCATTCAGCGCAAGTAGATTACTCATCTCTGCCAGTTCTTTTATTAGTAAAGAAACTTTGCTGATTGACCCCGCCTCTGATTGAAGCTCATTCATCCGTTTCTCCTGAAGCTCAGAATTCAGCGTCATGGCGTTAAAAGCTTTTGTTACTTTATCCAGCTCGTTTTTGCCGGTTAAGGTCAAATCGACCATCTCTACAGACATTGACTCTCCATGTTCAGTTGACTTGCGAA
>NZ_JBFTSN010000850.1:0-678 GCF_056400045.1 Paenibacillus sp. 01L418 | reverse complement strand
CTGTACTTACATTAGGTGTACCTGGAGTAGCCTTAATCGTTGGGCTCCAGTGGGTGGTGGTTTAGCAAATTTGAAAAAGGTTTAAGGAAAAGGTTGACTCTGTATTCAATTATGTGCTACATTAGTTCTCGCCCCAAGAGTAAGTAAACAAGCTTCGAAAAAAGAATTTAAAAAAAAGCTTGCATTAACTTGGGCGAATGTGATATATTATAAAAGTCGCCGATACGAAACACGCGGTTGACACGAAAGAATGAATTGTTCTTTGAAAACTGAACAACGAGTAATAACTGCCTCGCAAATCCTTCGGGATAAGCGAAAAAAGCGATAAAAAAGTAATGAGCATTTCAAACACCAATTTGGAGAGTTTGATCCTGGCTCAGGACGAACGCTGGCGGCGTGCCTAATACATGCAAGTCGAGCGGAGTTGATGAGGTGCTTGCACCTCTGATGCTTAGCGGCGGACGGGTGAGTAACACGTGGGTAACCTGCCTGTAAGACTGGGATAACATTCGGAAACGAATGCTAATACCGGATACGCGATATGGTCGCATGACTGAATCGGGAAAGATGGAGCAATCTATCACTTACAGATGGACCCGCGGCGCATTAGCTAGTTGGTGAGGTAACGGCTCACCAAGGCGACGATGCGTAGCCGACCTGAGAGGGTGATCGGCCACA
>NZ_JBFTSN010000849.1:0-684 GCF_056400045.1 Paenibacillus sp. 01L418 | reverse complement strand
CGCTATGACCAGCAATCAAGGTGAAGACCACTCACAAATGAATCACTCCAATAGCAGTCAGCTTCCTAAAGGGTTAAAAGAAGCAACGAATCCAACCTACAAGGTGGGGAGTGAAGCGATTATAAAAGCAGACCATATGGCAGGAATGAATGGAGCTACAGCAACAATTGTGGGCGCCTATACGACTACTGCCTACGCTGTATCTTATACCCCAACAACGGGCGGCGAAAAAGTGACCAATCATAAGTGGGTTATTCAAGAAGAAATTAAAGATGCAGGCGACAAACCCTATGAGCCAGGTACAGAAGTTATCCTTCAAGCAGACCATATGGCGGGTATGAACGGCGCAACCGCAACAATTGATTCCGCAGAGCAAACCACGGTTTATATGTTTGATTACGTTCCAACCACTGGGGGAGAAAAAATGAAAAACCATAAATGGGTAACGGAAAGCGAGCTTTCACCGAAGTGATCAACCGTTTCTGAACAAACGACGATTCTTTCTCAATAGTAGAGAGAATCGTCTTATTTTATACAGGAAAACGAAACTTTTTTACAAATAATGGCGTCTAATCCTTGTAAATAAAACAATGAGGTGATGATTTGCGAGGATTAAAAACCCGTTTGCTTATACTATTCATTGTAGGTGCTGTTTCATTATCTATGACACCAGCATCCGTAAAT
>NZ_JBFTSN010000848.1:0-686 GCF_056400045.1 Paenibacillus sp. 01L418 | reverse complement strand
CAATAATCCTGTTTCCGAATTCGTTTCAGTTCCTCTTTCAACAGGGAGGGGTCAGTAATTGTTTTTGAAGTAAACTTGCTAAGAGGTTGGTTCAACATTTTGTTCATTTCAAGCTCATTTTGAAAGGCTAAAAGCATTTTTCCGGAACTCGTGCAATGAAGCGGATTTCTCCCTCCCACAAAAGAACCAATGTCTTTTTTACTTAAACCCTCTCTTTGATAAATATAAGCTACTTCATTTTCCTCCAATACAGCTATTCGGAGTGCTTCGGAGGTTTCTTGCGCGAGACGCTCAATGAAGGGGCTTGCTGCTTCAGCTAAGTCCTCAAAGGACATAACCATAACATGATATAACGATACGATGCGTTGGCCAAGTCTGTATTTATGAGAAACTGGATCTTGAAAAACAAAACCTTCGCTCAGCAAGGTAGACAGCAGGCGGCTGGTTGTGCTTTTACCTAGACCTAATTCTTTGGCCAGCTCCGTTAGTCTTTTATCAGGCGTTTGCACAGTAAACAATTTTAATAAACGTAGTGCGTTTTTAACAGAAGAGAGCGTCTGCGGATTTGTATTCGGCACGAGTTGAAACCCCATTCTCCGATTTATATTTTAATTTTATAATTCCGTATACAGGAACAATTGCATTGTTTGCGTCGACTTTGCTTATTATTATACATACATAAGAGC
>NZ_JBFTSN010000847.1:0-688 GCF_056400045.1 Paenibacillus sp. 01L418 | reverse complement strand
ACGCAAGAAAGCATCTTCATCCATCGACTCCACAAATACATCCGTTAATTCGGGTTTGCCTTTAGTCACCGTTCCTGTTTTATCCAAAATAATTGCATCAATTTTATGCGTTGATTCGAGATGCTCGCCGCCTTTAAAGAGAACTCCGAGCTCTGCAGCACGACCAGAACCTGCCATAATCGACGTAGGTGTTGCGAGACCGAGAGCACACGGACATGCGATGACAAGAATCGCGATCGCAATCTCTAAAGCATTAGCGAAATCGCCAGGACTTATCCAGAAGTACCATACAACAAAAGCTGCAAGTGCTATTCCAACAACAATCGGTACAAAGATACCTGAGATAACATCAGCAACACGCTGAATTGGTGCTTTTGAACCCTGCGCTTCTTCTACAACTTTAATAATTTGTGCTAAAGCCGTTTCTTTGCCGACCTTTGTCGCTTTCACTTTCAACCGACCATTTTTGTTAATCGTCGCTCCGATTACATGGTCGCCAATTTTTTTATCCACTGGAATGCTTTCACCAGTCAGCATGGACTCATCCACCGCTGATGTACCTTCGATGACTTCACCATCCACCGGAACCTTCTCACCCGGTTTTACCAGCACAAAGTCTCCAGTAAGCACTTCCTCGACAGGAATCGTTAGCTCTTGACCATCACGAATGACTAACGCCGTCTTGGCT
>NZ_JBFTSN010000846.1:0-702 GCF_056400045.1 Paenibacillus sp. 01L418 | reverse complement strand
GACTTAATCCAAAATGATAAAATTATATCTGCTGGCAATGTCCTGCCGTTAACGCAAAGAGACAGCGAGCAGAAGAAGCTTGGAACTAGACATCGTGCCGGTCTTGGTTTATCAGAATTAAGTGATGCGCTTGTTATCATCGTATCAGAAGAAACCGGACAAGCTTCCTTCAGCTTGGAAGGAAATTTATATCCCTTTTCACCGGGCAATGATCTGCTCCATTAAATGACACAAAGAAAAACCACCTCTTCATAAAGAGGTGGTAGTTGGTAGTGACGATTAACGCAATGTTTTCAATGCACCGCTCCAAGCGAGTACTTGATCTAACATGCCGTTCAAATTAGTAAGATGAAGATCAGCTGGTTTGAAAACAGAACCGTTCTCAAAATCAGTGAAGAGTGACAATGCAGGATGTACACGAACGTCAGCTACAGACAATTCGCCCAAAATTCCACGTAAATGCTCAGCTGCACGAGCACCGCCTACAGAACCGTAACTTACGATACCTGCTGCTTTATCGTTCCATGCGTCACGAGCATAATCAAGCGCATTTTTCAGTGATGCTGAAATACTGTGGTTGTATTCTTGTACAATAAATACGAATCCATCCAAGCTAGCAAGCTTCGTATTCCAAGCTGTTGCTTGCTCAGTAGCATCGCTTTCTCCCAAGAGCGGGAGCTTGAAATCCGCGATATCAACGAT
>NZ_JBFTSN010000845.1:0-704 GCF_056400045.1 Paenibacillus sp. 01L418 | reverse complement strand
TCGTTAACGGTGATTCTTCTATGTTTAGTTGTACTGTTACTCGCATTGTACAGAACATTTTTTAAGAAACCAACCGTGTTATGCCTATCCAATGAGCAAATCATATTAAATGGGAATATAATTAATTCAAGGGATATTAAAGTGATAATGACCAGGGGGTACTTTAAACCTGTTATTGGGATATTACCTTACAGGAGGAAGATCGTCCCATTGGATATGGCATTTAGGTATTCAAAGGATGAAGATAGAGGCATCTCGGATTTAAAGAGCTGGGCAAAAATGAACAATGTAAAGATGGTTAATAAATCGTTTCAAACGTGGATATAAGTGTATTCAAAAGCACTATTCGGTACGGTTATTACCTTATTCAGAGGATGTGCTTAACCAGGGTGACATGCTTGTTCGTTACGCTAACGGGAAACGATAGTTGAAAAGTCGTAGCCATAGCAATGGCAGTCTAGATCTTTATTTCGCGTCCTAGTCTGCTGCTGTTGCTGCGGATTTAATTTGCAAAGTCTGATGATAGTTGAGGACGAGTTACATGTTTAAAAGCAGCTCCTCTATGATTTATTTTGGTAATTTGAATAAACTGTTTTGTAGAAGGAATCTCAATGAAAGGACAGATGTGAAATGGAGAGAAAAGCAACAGTAAAATTAGATGATCTAATTACTGAAATTGAAATTCAAATGGATGAGACCCTAAC
>NZ_JBFTSN010000844.1:0-711 GCF_056400045.1 Paenibacillus sp. 01L418 | reverse complement strand
GGTAGTCTGCATGAGATTGGCAAATTCGACCTGAACCGATGTTGACAACCACCAATCGAGGAACTTCCAAGATTCCTCTGCATAGTCGGTGCCTTTAAAAATCATTCCCGTCTGTCCGCCTGTCGGCGCCCATCTTGCTACCGTTCCGTCCGGCTTCTCCACGCCTGGATGCAGCGCGATCTTCCATGTGTTGGCGATTTCCGGTGCAGCCGCCTTCAATTGAATGTACGTATTGAAATCAGATATCCCTACCGGCATCGTGCCGTAACGGAAATGGTGATAGAAATTCGGTACGTCCTGCGGCAAGTTGTAGATAGTAAACAAGTCGGTCATAAACTTCATGCCCTCAAGCGCTTGCTCACTGTCGATTGCGGTGTTCATCCCGCTCTCATCAAACAATTCTCCGTCGAATTGATAAATAAACGGCGTCGTTGCATTAAAGGGCTTGAAGCCCTTGTACTGGGCAAGCGGCTCATAGAAGTTCATGCCAAGCCGCTGCAGCTCAGGCAGCATCTCAACCACGTCCTGCCACGTATCCGGCGGCGACAGCTTCAGCGAATCCAAAATATCCTGGCGGTAAAATAGCACCCAGAAATTTTGCGTTTCCGGCAATGCATATACGCCTTCCTCGAACGAAAATGCAATAATCGCACCTTTGGAGAACCGCTTGATGCTCTCCTCGTAACCAGCGTATTGCCGCAAATCCATAGC
>NZ_JBFTSN010000843.1:0-714 GCF_056400045.1 Paenibacillus sp. 01L418 | reverse complement strand
CGGATATCGTGTCTCGCTACAAAAGAATGAAAGGTTATAATGTCCTTCATCCGATGGGCTGGGATGCGTTCGGATTGCCTGCTGAGCAGCATGCGCTTGATACAGGAAAGCATCCGCGTGATATTACGTTTGTAAACATCGATAATTTCCGCAGACAAATAAAATCACTTGGCTTCTCATACGATTGGGATCGCGAGATTAGTACAACCGATCCTGAATATTATAAATGGACGCAATGGATTTTTATCCAATTGTACAACAGAGGACTCGCTTATGTTGCTGAAGTATCAGTTAACTGGTGTGAAGCTCTTGGAACGGTGCTTGCCAATGAAGAGGTTATTAACGGCCTAAGCGAGCGGGGCAATCATCCCGTTGTTCGCAAGCCTATGCGTCAGTGGATTTTGAAAATTACAGAATACGCAGATCGTTTGTTGGATGATTTGGAAGAACTGGACTGGACAGAAAGCATTAAGGATATGCAGCGCAACTGGATTGGAAAATCCAAAGGAGCTGAGGTTACCTTTGAGATTGACGGTCATGATTCCGCATTGGTCGTATTTACGACTCGTCCAGATACATTGTTTGGCGCGACTTATTGCGWACTCGCTCCTGAGCATGAGCTTGTTGCAAAAATCGTAACGGCAGAGCAAAAAGAAGCAGTTGAAGCTTATCAACTGGCAGCATCGCGCAAGAGTGATTTGGAGCGTACTGATT
>NZ_JBFTSN010000842.1:0-714 GCF_056400045.1 Paenibacillus sp. 01L418 | reverse complement strand
TATCATAACCAACCGCTAGCTTGATTTCACTCTCATCGACGAGCTCAGACTCTGATTGCGCGCTCGCCATCAGCTCCTGCACATATTCCCGTTCTTCCTGCACCATCCGAAGGGAGAATTCATCCAAGATTTCTTGCCTGGATTCGCTGACGATCATTTTCACTTTGCATGCGCGCTGGAAATTTTCATTAAAGAAACGAATAATTTCATCATCCAATCGTTTCTTCCGAGCGAGATCCAATCCCGTATTGTCTAGAAGAGATAGAGTTAGTAAGTCTCCTTCAAYCGTGATCGAAGATTTCTGCAGCCATCCATTTACGGAAGCGATCTCGCGCTGTGCCCACTCCATGAACAAACCCCAGTATTGCAGCACAATGGATTCAGTCTCTACAACAGGATCATAAATCAGCAAGAAACTGACTGCAGCGATAGACTCAAACTTCATTCTAGCCGCCTGGCATAGCCCATTATAGGCCTGTAAAGGCACCATGGACGTTTTGCGGATGCAAAACGTCCATTCTTGATTGCTGTTGCTAACGATAACTTGATCTATATATCCATCTTGAAAATAGGTTTGTATAAGTTCTTGCGGCAGCTGAATATGCTGTAAAAGCATTTCAAAACTCTGCCGTTTTTTTGCGGTTTGGCTCATAAAATACCACTCCTTAAGATCCGAACCGAACTAGCTTCAGTCCTTAATAAGCTCTTGCAAAT
>NZ_JBFTSN010000841.1:0-721 GCF_056400045.1 Paenibacillus sp. 01L418 | reverse complement strand
CTCTTATTTTAGAGACGGGGGCCTTTTTTATTTTGATAATAGGAGGAATTACAATGATTCATAAGCTGATTATTGGAGCAATTGAAGAAATAACGCAAGGCATGCTGGAAGAGGGACGTACAGAGCGACCTGAAAATCTCAAAATTGCGGTCGAGCATCCCGTTAACTTAGCGCATGGCGATTATAGCAGCAATATTGCGATGCAGCTTGCTAGGCTTTTAAAACGTGCACCTTCATTGATTGCAGACGACTTCAAACAAAAGTTAATCAAGCATCCAAGTCTTTCCTCATCCATAAAAAAGATTGAAATTGCTTCACCCGGGTTTCTTAACTTTTATGTGAATTGGTCTTGGTGGGCAGTCAATGCAGATCAGCTATCTTCGCAGAAAACGACAGTTAACAAAAAAGTGCTTGTTGAGCATACATCTATCAATCCAAATAAATCAGCGCATATTGGTCATTTGCGTAATTCCTGCGTAGGCGATACGATTGCGCGAATGCTCAGAAGGACGGGTCATCAGGTTGAGGTGCACAACTACATTGATGATCTAGGCAACCAATTAGCGGATACGGTGGTAGGCATTCTTCAGACAAAGTCGGTGCTGCCTTACGAGCGTTTTGGGGATTTTTGCTGGGATACGTATTCAAGCATTAATCGAGCTTATAAAGAGCAGCCAGAATTGCTTGAACAACGTACCAAGGTTCTTGCAGAGCTGGAAGA
>NZ_JBFTSN010000840.1:0-731 GCF_056400045.1 Paenibacillus sp. 01L418 | reverse complement strand
GTGATGCAGCTTTGTGTCTTCTAGGATTAAATAGATTGATGTAAGGCAGAATCAGATATCAAGCAGAAAACGATGATTATATGAGCTGATTTGAATTCCATTTGTTAATCATCTGTATTACACATAGTTAACTAGGATAATATTGAGCTCAAAATAAATAACTAATAATATGTTTGTTCATTTATATTAACGAAATTAAATATTAAAACGCTTAAATGTAGTGTTTTACAGGCATTATAGACGTATTAAATGGCATTTATATAGTGAAATCATAAATATAATAAAATAATTTCAAAAAAGACTTGCAATCATATATGCATGCATGGTATATTCTAATTCCGGCCGAGAGATACACGCGGACGGCGAGAGAAACAAACGAAAGAAAAGATTGCTCTTTGAAAACTGAACAACGAGTAATAACTGCCTTGCAAATCCTTCGGGATGAGCAAATATAGCGATAAAAGTTATGAGCAAGTCAAACAACCAATTTGGAGAGTTTGATCCTGGCTCAGGACGAACGCTGGCGGCGTGCCTAATACATGCAAGTCGAGCGGAGTTGATGAGGTGCTTGCACCTCTGATGCTTAGCGGCGGACGGGTGAGTAACACGTGGGTAACCTGCCTGTAAGACTGGGATAACATTCGGAAACGAATGCTAATACCGGATACGCGATATGGTCGCATGACTGAATCGGGAAAGATGGAGCAATCTATCACTTATAGATGGACCCG
>NZ_JBFTSN010000839.1:0-738 GCF_056400045.1 Paenibacillus sp. 01L418 | reverse complement strand
GCCTCTCGATTGAATCATTAAGCTGCATTAGCCGCTAGCCCAAACCTGAAATTAAGTTCGGGCTAGCGGCTATTTTGTTGAACTAACGTTCTACGTTAGTTGAATAACAAGTTCTTATCTTTTTCCTCTAATCCATCGATTGAATTTAGTTTCCCTCCATGCTGTCCATCCAATTGGCAGATCAGCAAGTTGGACCAAACTCGGGTCAATGTCTATTCATTCTTTTAACCCTAGAATACGAGCGTCTAATTCAATCACTTCTTCACCATCGAGAAACTGCCACATTCCATCATCGCTGTCATGGGATACTTATAGAATAGGGCTATGTCTATTCATTATTTTTTGGGTTGTAATAACAGCTACATTTTCAGGATCTTCAAATGGCCAAAGTCGTTCCATAAATACATAACCTCCAGATATGATTAAGCTAAAGTTAACCGTTAGTTAAGTAGGCATCCCTTCATTTTAGTATGTCTCCTTTCAGAGCACCATGTATCAGTTCATTTGTGATCTCCAATGCATCATCCCTTTTTTGTGCAGGTGCTGATATGATATACCCGCTACGACCATCAAAACCTGATTGATCAGGGTTCCTAGCATCTTTTGTAAATTTTAAAATTGTAAGTTTACTAAAATCGTCGTTAACAAAAATATTACCGTAAGCAAAATGTTTAGGTTGTCCCTTTTCATTATAGGTATAAAATAGAACTGCTTCACCATATTCGCTCAGTGTTATCT
>NZ_JBFTSN010000838.1:0-744 GCF_056400045.1 Paenibacillus sp. 01L418 | reverse complement strand
GAGAGGTACAGAGGGTATGTATTGCAAGAGCCATCTCCACAGAGCCAAAATGCATTGTGTTAGATGAAGCAATCAGCTCATTAGACGTATCTGTTCAAACCCAAGTGCTTGATTTATTAAAAGATTTAAAAAAAATGTACAACATGAGTTATGTATTTATCACACATGATATACAGGCTGCGGCCTATATTTGCGATAGAGTCATTATTTTTAGAGATGGTCAAGTTGAAGAAATAGTGAGAATCGAACAATTAAAAGACGTCAAGTCGGAATATGCGAAAAAATTGTTGCAGATGCTTATCACTTTTTAGCTGAATGAGTTTTGGAGAATAGGATATTTGCATGCAGAAGTTAGGAGGAAGGGAAGTTGTGAGTGGAGCATTATCTTGGCCTTTTATACGATTGTATATGCTGGCTCTTCTTTATTTCAGCGGCAATTCCATATTAAATGTCATTATACCTTTGCGTGGAGAGTCACTCGGAGCCAGCAATACAACGATCGGTTTAATCATGGGGGCGTATTTGTTCACTACCATGTTCTTTCGACCGTGGGCAGGCCGAATTATTCAAATGCACGGACCGATAAAAGTGCTGCGCATTATTCTTATCGTCAATGGTTTTGCATTAATCCTCTATACGATTACGGGTTTAGAGGGTTATTTAATTGCTCGTATTTTACAAGGAGTTTCAACCGCTTTTTTCTCAATGGCTTTGCAGATCGGCATCATTGATTCACTGCCAGAG
>NZ_JBFTSN010000837.1:0-747 GCF_056400045.1 Paenibacillus sp. 01L418 | reverse complement strand
AGACAGTCCCGTCCGAGATGGCATTTCGTGCAACGTCTGTACAAGGTGCCATGCAACACGTCCAAGCGTTCTATGATCGCTTGTTATCTGTTGGCCAAGAGACTCGTCGGTCAGCATCTCCAGTGTCCGCATTGTTGCTTCCGTTTCATTCTGCCAAGTTGCGGCAAAATCTTTAATGTGTTTATACATATCCAACATCTCCTTTTTGTAATGGAATCAAGTTTATTATACCGAACACTAGTTCGCAAGTGAATATTTACATTTACTTAAACTACCCCCGTTAACCAAACGAAGCTGCCGAAAATCATTGCGCTAATCCCGAAATGTAATTAACTACGTATGGTTAATACTTTTGATCATTTTGTTTACGCTAGCCTGCCCGTTAGCTTAACAAAGAAATGGAGCAGCTGCCATGTAGCAAACTGCTCCTTATTTGTTCAACTATAGTTTCCCGTTAGCGTAACGTACCTAATTATTTTATGATAAAGTGTAGGCATCATAATTAATGTATTTATTGTTCGTTTGAATAATAGACTTTACCTTGGATAAGCCAGAGTTTGATACTACATTTTTATATGAACGTATAAATTCTTGTGTTAAACTTACAACCTTTGAATCGATAAGCACATCATCTATAGGTCTAAACTCTACTTTTGAAATCTCAGAACCATCAACAATTAATTCGCCTGAAACCAATTCCATCTCAAAGATAAAATATATTCCATGCTCTATTTCGTTGTGTAGCTG
>NZ_JBFTSN010000836.1:0-794 GCF_056400045.1 Paenibacillus sp. 01L418 | reverse complement strand
ATAATATAGAGCTCTGCTTTATCCGCCAAATCCGCTGAACGTAATATTTGCTGTATCCACTCCGTATCCAATAACAAAACGCCTATGTAAATTTCCTGCAGGTATCGGTTTGGAAGAACGGATTTAACCTTCCTGAAAGCCAGTATGCCCTGGTCTTTTGAAAATGGAGGAGAAATCTGCAGCTTATTGCTTATTCTGTTCTTATTTTCCATCTCTTTCAAATACGTCACCATAGGATGCATAAGCAGTTCTCCTGTGGATACTAAGCGGAAATCTTCTGAACTAATCATACCGATGGATTTTAAGGCAGGTTCCAATGACAAGTACGAGTTTAAATTTCTCAGCAAAATATCGGATTCCTGCCATGATTTATTCTCGAGCATGATGGACTGAACATTCCGGTTAAAGAAAATCGACTTTGAAAGCTGATCCATTCGGTAAAAATATTCGTCAAACCGATTGTTAGTTTGCGTCACGAAAATATTAATATTATCGAGTGCGTTCTTTTTTAGAATATTAATATAAGAAAAATAGCCCACTGTCCCTAGAAGGAGAATGGGCAAAACGGCAATACAAATATTTGTGAGGATCATCCGAAAGCTTAATCTATACTTTGTTGTATAGGACACCAGTTCTTTAAACATGAGATCCTCCGAGACATATGATGATAGCAACAATTTCTCAGTAGTTCGGACAAGGGTTAACGACTCAATAATGTCACAATATAATCAGTTTGTCTATGTGTTTTATTGTGGATTCGGGTGTGCTTTTATGTGTTTTTTATTGTGCGAACC
>NZ_JBFTSN010000835.1:0-802 GCF_056400045.1 Paenibacillus sp. 01L418 | reverse complement strand
TATTTTTCGATATTTAGTTAGATATCTAACTAAATTCACGGTTGTTGGCTCTTCAAAAAAACAGAAAGAAGTGATTTTCATGGAACAAGCCGTCATTGAATCGAATGAAAGTATTTATTATTTTGAAAAAGCCTCAATTCCCAAAGCCATTGCTCATTTTAGCATACCCATGATGTTAGGGATGTCTGCAAGTGTTATTTATTCTATAATTAATGCGTACTTTATAGGTTTCCTTCATAACTCAGAAATGTTAACGGCGATCACACTCACCTTGCCCATATTTGCTATTCTGATGGCATTTGGGAATCTAATTGGCGTCGGCGGGGGAACCTATATATCGCGGCTCTTAGGGGAAAAAGAATATCAAAAAGTGAAACAAGTTTCTTCTTTTTCATTTTATAGTTCGATTCTTTTAGGAGTTGTCATTTGTTTGGTTAGCATTCCGTTCATAAGTTCAATCGTTTACGGGTTAGGAGCGAGCTCCATATCGTTTCTCCATACGAAAGACTATGTGACCATAATGCTTATTGGAGCTCCGGCTGTTATCGCGAATTTTGCGCTGGAACAGACAGTTAGATCTGAAGGAGCAGCCAAAGTATCGATGTATGGCATGATATTAAGTGTGATTTTGAATATTGTTTTGGATGCTCTATTTATTTTTGTATTCGACTGGGGGATGAAAGGAATTGCTGCCGCTACTATGCTCGCAAACCTTGCATCTGTAGTTTGTTATGGCCAATATATTCATCGTAAAAGCCCATTTCTAACGCTTTCCTTGAAGGCTTGTCGAGTAACAGTAACT
>NZ_JBFTSN010000834.1:0-807 GCF_056400045.1 Paenibacillus sp. 01L418 | reverse complement strand
GTAGAAAGTTCTGGCCATATACAATTGAATATAAAGCAGGCGCTCCTGGACTACTGCCGGGAGCGCCTTTTTTCGTGTTAAGTATGATAATACATAGAAGAAACCCCGATTTTGTTTCCTTAAGCTTGGATTTGAAAACCCTGAAATCATCATCTACCTTTCTATACAAAAGTGAACAGCCGGAATGAGAGAAGTAGGGAAATAAACTGACAGCGTGATCCTTCCGGAGCTTATGCTTTTAGAAAGGGTTGGGATAATCAGCAGCTTGGAAGAAGGGAGAAATAGAAATGAAGTATTGGGCTTTGCGATATAATATGGTAAAATCTTCAACTCCATAAACGCAGAGACGATCCCACATGTAGCGTCATCTTTCAGAGAAATTATCTCTCAATAACCGTTGTTTCCGGAGTTCCTGGATTTGAAGACATCCCAAGAGGAGGAAAACAGAGCTCAGCCCTAACGGCAAATATCAGAAGCTTGTTCTGCAATTCGCTGCAATCGGCAAGGAAGTAGAGTCTCTTGAAATTAGGGATAATGATAAGAATGTGCTCCTTAAAAAAGTAGAGAAGATTTCGCCAAATAGTGATCTCCAGACGATTGAGGTAGATATTTCTGGAGTAAAGAATATCGCAATAAATGTGACACAAGCTGTTGACGGCGGGTTCATTATTCCGCTAGATACTTCAATTTACAAGTAAGATTAAGCTGATAAGCCCACAATGCCCGTATAGGCGTAGTGGGCTTATTTTCATGTTAAATTACATTAGATTTTTTCTCGTTCTTTTGGTTTGAATGACAGACTCATTC
>NZ_JBFTSN010000833.1:0-809 GCF_056400045.1 Paenibacillus sp. 01L418 | reverse complement strand
GTCATTAAATAATGTGATTAATTGTTTTTGTGTGTTTTTGATTCTTCTTTATCATAAGGTTGTGTTGTTAAACAGGTGTAATCGCAATATGAAGAAATTACTAAAAAGAGGCTCCACCTCGTCGAAACGACAAGGTAGAGCCTCTTTTTATAGTAGTAAAAACAACTTATAGAGGAAGCAGCGCTTCAATATCTCTCAAGGATTGTATTTCAAAAGTTGGACGTGCGGCACCTTCTGGCAGCTGCTGTCTCGATCGATTTAGCCAGGCGCTTGCTATACCGGTTCGGCTCGCCCCCAAAATGTCGGTAAACAAATTATCTCCTACCATTAGACATTGCTCAGGTTTTAGCCCCGCGAGATTCATCGTGTGCTCGAAAATTTGCGGAGCCGGCTTGCCGCAGCCGACTTCTCCCGAAATAACGATATGGGGAAAATAATCGGATAATCCGTTGATGCCATAGAGCTTCACTTTCTGTAAATCAGGTGTTCCATTGGTCAGCAGCATAAGCGGGTATTTTGCAGATAATGCTTCGAGCACCTCAAATGTTTCTTCATATACGTAGGGGCGCTTGCGCCTCTCGGCTGGAAACTGTTCAGCAAGCTTGACTGCAAGGTCTTCATCGTGGATGCCGAGCTCTTGTAGTCCTCTCTCCCAAACGTTTCTACGAAAAGCAGGTGCTGCCTCTTTCATTAATTGCAGCTCTGCTGCTTCTCCATCATCAAACCGAGCCCACATCGCTTCCATCGCCGTTACTTCAATATTCGCTAAGTAAGCGTAACATTCCAATTCGTGAAATACAGAATGAGAA
>NZ_JBFTSN010000832.1:0-816 GCF_056400045.1 Paenibacillus sp. 01L418 | reverse complement strand
GGGTTTCCCCATTCGGAAATCCTCGGATCAATGCCTGCTTACGGCTCCCCGGGGCGGTATCGTTGTTCGCCACGTCCTTCTTCGGCTCCTGGTGCCTAGGCATCCTCCGTGCGCTCTTACTAGCTTAACCAAMTGCTCGTGGTGATTTCGATTGATCCGTCRTTGAAGCCTTATTTCTTTGATTAATAACCTCTTTAGAGGTAGAAATAACGTCTTCAAAAGCCGTCTTCAATTCGAAACACCTCTCGCTTACGTAAAAACAGCTTTAAAGGATGTTTCAGCAATTCTTTTTCTTTCGTTATCCAGTTTTCAAGGTGCAAATGTTTTGCGCTGAGTTTGCTTCAGAGTTAATCTTCAGCAAAGACAGTACATTATTTTATTGGTGGAGCCAAGCGGGATCGAACCGCTGACCTCCTGCTTGCAAGGCAGGCGCTCTCCCAGCTGAGCTATGGCCCCAAATGGGTACCGACTTCTCAGAGTCGATAATGGTGGGCCTTAGTGGACTCGAACCACCGACCTCACCCTTATCAGGGGTGCGCTCTAACCAGCTGAGCTAAAGGCCCTTGGGTATTCCCTTTGGTCTTCCTTTGAAAGATGATTAATCTTTCAAAACTGACAACGAGTAAGCGATAAACTGCCAAGTTTATCCGAACCTCATCGGGTCCGGGTATTTCCTTAGAAAGGAGGTGATCCAGCCGCACCTTCCGATACGGCTACCTTGTTACGACTTCACCCCAATCATCTACCCCACCTTCGACGGCTAGCTCCCTTGCGGGTTACCCCACCGGCTTCGGGTGTTGTAAACTCTCGTGGTGT
>NZ_JBFTSN010000831.1:0-822 GCF_056400045.1 Paenibacillus sp. 01L418 | reverse complement strand
CCCATAACATCGGGGTTCCCCGTATTTAAATAAGTACGTGCCAAATAATTGTTTACCTCGAATTGGTCCTGATTCAGCTGTGAACGGCTCTGATAGGAGTCGCGACGCAAAATAGCGATCATATTGTCAGAGTTGAACATTAATGTATGCAGCTCTGCAAAATCCTCCATATGCTTCGTTATATTCGCATTTGCTTGATACAGAAAACGGGGCATATATTCACCAATTTGTTCTTCAATTGATTTTGTGTACTGCAAATAAGAAAAAGTACCGAGCAGCGACATGGGGATAACGCTTAGCAGTAAATAAACTAATATAAKCTTAGAGCTGAGCCGATAGTTTCTGAAGCGCAGTTGCTCTGGAAATTTAAAAATCATATTGATCCACATTCTCTGCTGTAAAATCGATCGGTTCTCCCATAATGACCGTATCCCTGTTCACCCTAATAGTTCCGACATTATAAATGTCTTGACCATCATATGGCAGCTTGCCTTCGAGCAGATTTTTTGCRAGCACAACAGTTAAATATCCAAGTTTTTTGGGACTCCAAAGTGTCGCCATTTGTGCCGAGCCGTCCTTTAAATAATCGCGCATCAAATTCGGCGTGGAGAGACCGACAACTTTGACCTGACCTGTTTTGCCAGCTTCTCTTACAGCTTGTGCGGCAGCTGGAGGTCCTACAGAAGAATTGCCGATAATGCCTGCAAGATTTGGGTATTTAGCTAACAGTTGTTTTGCTTTCTCATAAGCCTTTTGCGGATCATCTTCCGTCTCTACAATATCAATCAGCTTCATTTTCGGGTAAAACTCACTCTGCTGATG
>NZ_JBFTSN010000830.1:0-829 GCF_056400045.1 Paenibacillus sp. 01L418 | reverse complement strand
GTCTTGATTCGTATTTTTATTTTCTTGTACTGGCTGCGGCTTCTTCTCCTGCAGTTGTGGCTGCTGCGATTGCGGCTTGTTGGCAGTAGGTTGAGCGGAAGAAACCGTTACATTTGTTGTTTCTTGCGCGCGCTTTGCAGCTGCATTTTGTTTAATATTGCGGAAAAAACCTTCAACCTTATTTACCATTTCGTTTTCCATGACACTCATATGGTTATTGACTGGCAAATCAAGTCTTTTTAGGATCGTTATGATTTCTTTGCTGCTCATATTAAGTGACTTGGCATACTCGTAAACGCGCAGCTTATCTTTATTGTCCTTGCTGTCTTGTTTATTGTCCAATATGATCCACCTCCGTATTATGGCTCAGATGACTCGCAATCATTTTTCCGAATTGCGCATCGGTTACCGCTATTACAACCCGTTCTGGCTTACCAATCGCCTTTCCTAGTTGCTCACGGTCGAATGCTTCGGCGAGTTGTATTCCGTAGGTGTTGCATTTGTCACGAAACTTTTTTTTCGTATTGTCTGAAGCATCTCCTGCAAGGATAACGAGATGCACTTGTTTATTTCTTACAGCTTTGAGGACAATTTCATCGCCTGTAATCAGCTTTCCGGCACGCATTGCCATGCCAAGCTGTGATAAGCTCTTATTCTGCTTCATCGCTTATCAGCTCCTTACCAGCAATAAACTGTTCCTCTACCGCTATAAAATCCTGCTCAAGTTGATCGTAGATGTGTTCACCAACATGCTGCTTCAGTGCTCGATCAAGCGCCTTGGATTTCTTCGCTAATTTAAAGCAACTGACTTTACCGCATAAATATGCAC
>NZ_JBFTSN010000829.1:0-838 GCF_056400045.1 Paenibacillus sp. 01L418 | reverse complement strand
TTTATGTAGCTGATCGTGGCAATCATCGGATTCAAGTCTTCACTCTACAGGGCGATTTCAAAAGAGTCATCGTCGATGACATGGATCAGCCCTGCAGCTTCTATTATCACGGGGACGATCTCTTCTTCCCAGACTTAAACAGTCGGATTACGATCTTCGACAAAAATGATCGGTTGATCTGTCATTTAGGTGAAGATCAGCAGGCTTACAAACAAGCAGGCTGGCCGAATTTGCCTAAGTCTTACTACAGGGATAATAAATTTAGTTCACCACATGGTATTTGCGTTGATTCCAAAGGTTCTGTCTATGTTGCGGAATGGATTTTCGATGGACGTATAACTAAGCTTACACTTGCATAATTTCGTGGTAAAGAATCTTCATTATTTAGGCATACAGGCTGAAAAAGCATCTAAACTGTAATTAAATAATCTAGTAAATGGAGATGAGAACATGTCTGGAAATAAAGCAATTGTTTATAGTAAACCAGGAAGTGTTGAGGTACGAGACACCGCTTATCCAGACTTGGTATTGAAGGATGGACCGGGTGTCAATCCATTGAATGTAGGACGTAAATGTGAGCATGGGGTTATTCTGAAAGTGATTACAACGAATATTTGCGGAAGCGACCAGCACATGGTTAGAGGAAGGACAACGGCTCCATCTGGTCTTATCTTAGGCCATGAGATAACAGGTGAAGTTATTGAAGTGGGCCGTGATGTCGAGTTTATCAAAAAGGGTGACTTGGTCTCCGTTCCTTTTAATATTGCTTGTGGACGTTGTCGCAGTTGTAAAGAACGTAATACAAATATATGTTTAAATGTCAATCCAGACCGTCCTG
>NZ_JBFTSN010000828.1:0-842 GCF_056400045.1 Paenibacillus sp. 01L418 | reverse complement strand
TGTGAGACGTCCTACAACCCCAAGRAGCAAGCTCCTTGGTTTGGGCTAATCCGCGTTCGCTCGCCGCTACTGACGGAATCACTATTGTTTTCTCTTCCTCAGGGTACTTAGATGTTTCAGTTCCCCTGGTATGCCTCTTACTAACCTATGTATTCAGTTRRKAGTAACTRTCCATTACGAYAGCTGGGTTTCCCCATTCGGAAATCCTCGGATCAATGCCTGCTTACGGCTCCCCGGGGCGGTATCGTTGTTCGCCACGTCCTTCTTCGGCTCCTGGTGCCTAGGCATCCTCCGTGCGCTCTTACTAGCTTAACCAAATGCTCAGGTGATCGCTCACCTTCGCTTACGTAAAAACAGCTTTAAAGGATGTTTCAGCAATTCTTTTCTTTCGTTATCCAGTTTTCAATGTACAAGTATTCTTTTGGTGGAGCCAAGCGGGATCGAACCGCTGACCTCCTGCTTGCAAGGCAGGCGCTCTCCCAGCTGAGCTATGGCCCCAAATTTAGTATGGGTACCGACTTCTCAGAGTCGATAATGGTGGGCC
Organism: Paenibacillus sp. 01L418; assembly: GCF_056400045.1. Lineage (NCBI taxonomy): Bacteria > Bacillati > Bacillota > Bacilli > Caryophanales > Paenibacillaceae > Paenibacillus > Paenibacillus sp. 01L418. Next base: position 298 of record NZ_JBFTSN010000828.1, on the reverse strand, counting down.
TTAGTGGACTCGAACCACCGACCTCACCCTTATCAGGGGTGCGCTCTAACCAGCTGAGCTAAAGGCCCATAGGTATTCCCTTTGGACTTCCTTTGAAAGATGATTAATCTTTCAAAACTGACAACGAGTAAGCGATAAACTGCCAAGTTTATCCGAACCTCATCGGGTTCGGGTATTTCCTTAGAAAGGAGGTGATCCAGCCGCACCTTCCGATACGGCTACCTTGTTACGACTTCACCCCAATCATCTACCCCACCTTCGACGGCTAGCTCCCTTGCGGGTTACCCCACCGGCTTCG
>NZ_JBFTSN010000827.1:0-845 GCF_056400045.1 Paenibacillus sp. 01L418 | reverse complement strand
GTACTCTTTAGCATATCCTTCGCTTTATCCATTCGAATGTCCGTCAAATGCTCGATGAACGTTTTTCCTGTATTCATTTTGAATAGCAGGCTTAAGTAGGTTGGCGTCATATACACTTTCTGTGCCACACTTTGCAAGGATACATATTGGCATTCCTGCTCCATATGATGAATCGTTTTTTTGATAATGCTGCGGTGACTCTCCTTCTGGTTGTACGAGAACACTTCTTTCAGACCAATAAAAAAATGAATGACATACTGTTTAATTTCATCTAAAGTCGCAAGCTTCACGATCGACATCACGTCAAACCGCTCATACATGCTTACATGCTCTGTCTCTGATAATACACGTTTTTCTATTCCGACGAGAAGCCTAACGGTCACATCATATACGCTCTGTGTATCAATCGGTCCATCATGAAGCAGCTCAGCGTAAAAAAGGTGAACACTTTCTTCAATCTCTGCGGTTGTCTCTGCGGCTTTGTAAACGTCAAAAAGCTGCTTCTCCTTATCTGATGGGTATTGCTGCAGCGATTCCAAGCGTCCCAGCTCGCTGAAATAATTAATCTTGCCCGTTCCACTATAAAATTTATACTGCAGCGCTCGCGCAGCCTGCCGATAGGAATGGACAATATCATATAATTGACTGCATGGTTTGCCCACGCCGACATTGAAGGAATGAAGAAAATGCTCTTTAAGCATAGTCTGCATCTTCTCGATAGATTCTTTCGATACCCATGAGAAGAGCATGCCAATTCTGCCCTCCTCATCCACAAATACGACGCTGCCTTCGGTCATTTTTTTTTGCATGTAATCCCGAATTTGTTCCAAATAAATAATTTTCTC
>NZ_JBFTSN010000826.1:0-846 GCF_056400045.1 Paenibacillus sp. 01L418 | reverse complement strand
TGGTCCGAATGGAAGGTTGTTACTGTGTTTTGGTTTGTAGGTATCGTGTTTGCAGCAATTGGTTTACTATTTGTTATACTATAGAGATAAAACTTACGAAAAAGCGGCTTTTATTTGATTAAGAGCCGCTTTATGCATACATAGAAGGGACTGTCAGTTATGAATCATCCGGCATCTTATGAAGGCCGCCGAGTTGTTGTCTTAGGCTTGGCTAGAAGCGGGGTAAGCGTCGCAAAAGTATTTCATCAATTAGGCGCAGAAGTTGTAGTGAACGACATGAAGGAACGTGAATTATGCCCCGAAGCGGACGAATTGACTGCTTTGGGCATTTCTGTGCTATGCGGTTATCATCCAGATGACCTAATTACAGAAGAAACAGCGCTCCTTATCAAAAACCCTGGTATCCCATATACGTCACCTCCAGTGCAGAGGGCGGAGGAGCTTGGCGTTGAGGTCATTACGGAGGTAGAAGCTGCTTATTGGCTTTCTCCTGCACCGATCATAGGCATTACAGGCTCAAACGGCAAAACAACAACGACGACTTGGATCGGCGAAATATTAAGCGCAGCTGGCTTGAATCCCATCGTGGCAGGCAATATCGGTCGTCCTCTATGCGAAGCAGCCTTGGAAGCGACGCCCGATCAATGGATCGTTGCTGAGCTAAGCAGCTTTCAATTGAAAGGAACAAGTGAGTTCCGTCCGCATATTGCGTTATTGCTTAACATTGCAGAGACGCATTTGGATTATCACGGCGATAKGGATGACTACGTCAATTCAAAAGCAAAACTTTTTGATAACCAAACGGAAGATGATGTTGCTGTCGTCAACTGGGATGACCCGGAATGC
>NZ_JBFTSN010000825.1:0-847 GCF_056400045.1 Paenibacillus sp. 01L418 | reverse complement strand
CTATTTATTTCGAGGAGAGCTTTCATCGTTTGAAGCAGCGATTAGACAAGAATTACAGCGCGGAATGAAATCACAGCTTCGTTTTGTCAAATTGATTTTCCAGCTTTACTTGATGCTTGAGACCATTGCGCATGAATCGCAAATCGGTTTGGAGAGCGGCGAACAGCTTTGGCTAAGGCCGGAAATGACACTTAGTCTCGATACTGTAGAGAAAGCGGAGCGGTTTCTGATGCGTATTGCAGTTAAAATCGAGAGCAAGCGTCAAAGCGACTCACAGGAAAGTGATCCATCCTTGATTTTGGCGGCTAAGCAGTTTATTGACGAGAACTATATGTATGAATTGAATTTGACGATGATTGCAGAGAAGTACAATTATAATTCATCTTATTTCTCAGAAATGTTCAAAGCTAAAGTAGGTAAAACCTTTATTCACTATTTGAATGAGGTACGAATTGCTGAGGCTGTTCGGATGCTAAAAACAACAACGCTGAACCTTTGGGATATTGCAGAGCTTACTGGATTCTCCAATGCAAGCTACTTCAGCTCCAAATTTAAAAGGATGTACGGAATGACTCCTTCGGATTATCGTCAGCAGCAATCGGAATTAAAATCTGAAAAAAATGATAGTGAACACCCAAAGAATTAGCATTCTATGTTCATAGCCCCTCCCTTATGATGGAACTACATCAATAAGAGAGGGGTATTCATGATGAGAAAAAGCCTCAAGCCGCTTAGCAATCAGCATAACTTAACCGCATATACCTTTTTGCTGCCATGGCTGATCGGGTTTTTCTGCCTGACGCTCGGTCCAATGCTTGGATCGTTTTATTTGTCGCTCACAAAGTTG
>NZ_JBFTSN010000824.1:0-1289 GCF_056400045.1 Paenibacillus sp. 01L418 | reverse complement strand
GTGCGGAGGCTAGATATGTTCGTATTTTAGTGACAGAAAAAGGTCTTCCTCCATATGGTCCATCGCTTTATGAAATTGAGATTTATGAATAACTGTTTTATTTAGAGTGATAAAGAGAGCATGCTTTTACAGGGAATCCTGTGAAGTATGCTCTTTTTTCTTTTTGACGAACGATGGTTGCTCTTAAGGTAAACGTTTGTTTATTAATGATGATTTAATGAAGAATGGTAAATATATATTGCGACACATATAAATATATGATACATATTAAATAACGGAAATGACCTCAAAATGCGTTCTAATTATTTATTCCGTCATATGAAAGCAAAGGGAGACTGGATCATGGAGAGAGAATTAGCATTAGAGCTTGTACGCGTAACGGAACTGGCTGCGCTCGCATCGGCGCCTTGGATGGGAAGAGGCGATAAGAATAGCGCTGATGTAGCGGTTGATCCGCTGGAAGGTACGGAAATTGTAGCCAAAGGACTTAACAATGCAATGTCCGTGCTTGCAGTGGCAGGGAAAGGTCAGCTCTTGCACGCTCCTGATATGTACATGGAGAAGCTCGCTTTCGGTCCTGCTCTTGTTGGCAAGCTGTCGATAACTGATCCGATGGATGTCACGCTCCGTAAAGCGGCTGACGCATTAAACAAGAAGGTTTCGGATTTAACGGTTATGATTTTGGACAGGACGCGCCATGAAGCGATCGTCAAGGTGCTGCGCCGAGTAGGTGTGCGTATAAAGTTTTTGTCGGATGGTGACGTTGCAGGCGCGATGGCACCTGCATTTCCGGAGGCAGGCATTGATTTGTATGTTGGTTCGGGAGGTGCGCCAGAGGGGGTACTGGCTGCGGCAGCGCTGAAGTGTTTAGGCGGCGAGCTGCAAGCAAGGCTGATGCCGGCGGATAGCAATGAGTACAATCGCTGTGTTCAAATGGGCATTGCAGATCCGTATCGGGTGCTTACGATGGAGGATATGATCGGAACGGGCGATGTTTATTTTGCAGCAACAGGCGTTACGCCAGGCGAGTTTTTGGGCGGAGTACAGTATTTTCCTGACGAGAGGGCAGAAACGCATTCCATCGTAATGCGCGCTAAGACCAAAACGATCCGATTCGTACGTGCTATGCACTATTTGCCGAATAAAACATTTTTAAATAATGATAATTGATTGATCACTGGAGTGGCCGGCCGAAAGGCCGACCACTATTAAAATAACATTCTAATAATACAATGAGCAGCAAGAATATAACTCAGCTGATTAGGAATTAACGGACATCAGATCCGTTA
>NZ_JBFTSN010000823.1:0-851 GCF_056400045.1 Paenibacillus sp. 01L418 | reverse complement strand
GTGTACGACGGTTGCATGCGACCAAGTTAGCGGCGCTACTGATAGCGGCGTTCCGTCGTAAGGATTAAGCTGCTCCGGCAGCAATCCGCTTTGCAGTGCATGATCAGATACCCATTGCAGCGTACTGCGCGGGCTTTCCAGCTCTTGAAGCGTTTTGGCGGAATCAATCTCAAAGTTAGCTACCCATAGCGTACAAATAATCCAAGGGTTTCCTGGAACCTTGTCAATTTCACCTGTTTGCTGGAAATAATAATCGTTCGTGTAACGGGCGATGCCTCCGATATGGGTTTTGACCTGCAGCCCTTCCTTAATCGCATGCATCGTCTGCACGACACGATAATCATCAACAGGAAGCACGCCAAATTCCAGAACGCCGAACAAGCTGCTCTCGAGCGTCATATCCTTCACCCAGCGATTATCCTTCTGAATAAGTCCTCTGGCGAATCGACCGGTTTCTTCATCCCACAAATTAGTTACAATGCCATGTTTAATTGTTTCTGCTGTGCTTTTGTAAAGATCGCTGCGCTCATAATCGCCAAATAGATCTGTGAAAAACGATGCAGCCATTAAACCGCCATATACAGATGCGGCGGTATACGTCCAGATGCCGTAGCGCTCCTCCCACAAGTCATAGCTCGGTTTCGGCAGTGACAAGGAAGGCTCCATGTACGAGGTCAAAAAAGTAGCAGCCTTGCGAATCAGGTTGCTATATAAGGACTGCGGCAGCTCAATCACTTGATTCCGCGAGTAATCCTTCCACAATGCGAATAACACGAGTGCGGTTTCATCCTCTTGTATAGGCAATCTTCTGCTGCCCTGTACGATATACGGATGCCAGCTTGAGCCTACTG
>NZ_JBFTSN010000822.1:0-865 GCF_056400045.1 Paenibacillus sp. 01L418 | reverse complement strand
GCATAAAGAAGATTCTATCTGAAAGGTAATTAGTTTTTTATAATCGGTCAGAAAATTGTTCATTGAACTAACGGGTAACGTTAGCTCAATAAAACAGCGGCAGTATAGGAGTTAGAAACGGAAATATTGAAAAAAGTATATAATACACCACAACTTTTGCCGATACAAAATAGATGTGAATTAAATGATTCAAAGGAGTACTTAATGTCTGACCTATTAATAAGGGTGCTTCGATTCCCTTCAAAAATCGAGTATTTTATCTTTCACAAACACTTATTACTTTCATTTAACCTTATTCTTTTAACAGTGTTTGCCTACTCTATTATTAAAGATAAACAACCTATGTATTTCTTTCTCTACCTGATAATTTTACCTTTCACACTTATTGTGAAGCCAAAATTACTTCTTAAAAGTAATCAAATTTTGTTTATGGCTTTTTTCACTTATTTCACAGTACCCTTTAGTTTAAACTTCTTAATCGGATTACAACTACGTATTTCAATACCCCTATTTTTAATTTTCACTTTTTTGACTACGATTATATTCTTCTTCATGTTGTATTTTATTAACAGGAAGCATTCTCGTAAAGAATTCCTTGATCACTCTAAGATCGCATTGGATATAATCAGATTCATTTTTGTGGTCATTGTAACAATAAGCGCTGTAACTGGAAAACTTATTAATGACTTTAGCTTATTTACTCAAATGATTCCTGATTTCAAAAATGATACTAATTTAGAGGAAGTAAGAAGTTATTTCCAACTCACTTTCCAGATCCTTGCTATTCCCTTTGTATTCTCTAGTACTTTACTTAGAATTGCAGTCGACTGGCTGTTGTTAAAAAAATAACAGTCTGTAGAGTATG
>NZ_JBFTSN010000821.1:0-869 GCF_056400045.1 Paenibacillus sp. 01L418 | reverse complement strand
GCTCCACCGATTAATCGGAGAGATATATGAACCTGGCTATACTTCTTGTATTCCAGTACTAGCTGTAAACAACAAGCAATGGAAGGAAAAAAACAAAAACGAGCCCAAACTGATGATTGATGGGGCTATATTTCTCAAAAACGAAGCTTATCAAAGCTACATCCCATTAAAAAAACTGTCTGGACTGCGCTGGATGCAACAGGGGACAATTCGTGCAGGTGTATCTGTACCTAAAAATACGCAGGAAACCGTTCAAATTGTTGTAGAAAATCCTAAAACCAAGTTGAAGCTTGTAAGTGCGGAAGGAAAACCTAAATATAATATTGAGATAAAAGCGAAAGCTTATATCGTAAGCCAGACCAAGAACAGCTTTCTTGGGATGAAGCAATTAACTGACGAGACGAAAAAAACAATCGATCAAGAAATTGTTGAGTTATACCGTACAGGAAAAGAGACGAAGACAGATGTCTTAAATCTTGAACATGATTTATATCGACACCATTACCGTCAGTGGAAAGCTAGCTCTCCGGCTGGGGAACTGCTGTTAAAAGAAAATCCAATTAATGAAGTCAAAATTGACTTGAATATTGTACATTCGAGTTCTGAAAAATATTCCGTTTCAAACCATAAAGACCCTTCGAAATAATACAAAGCGATGCTGTGTTCATTTCAAATAACCAAACTGCCGTGAAATTTCTTTAGCCGTTTTTAAGACTTTATTCGTATAGGAGATAATTCGATTTTCATCCATACGATGTATGGAGCTAATTAAAGTAAGTGCGGAAATAACCTGACCGTTCGAGTCTCGAATTGGAGATGAAATGGAAACTAAGTTTTCGTTGAATTCCCCAATTACGACGCAATAATCC
>NZ_JBFTSN010000820.1:0-880 GCF_056400045.1 Paenibacillus sp. 01L418 | reverse complement strand
CTTTCATACAAGCTGAAGTTGTACAGGCGGAAAGATTAAATGAGGCTTTTCTTCTGAAAACTTCGGATATGAAAACTTATCATGGTAAGAAGCTGCTTATTGCGACAGGTGTGAAGGATCGGCTTCCGAATTTGGAGATGCTTATTCCATGTTTGGGAACGAGCGTATACGTATGCCCAGACTGCGATGGATACGAAGTACGAGACCAGCCTACGATTGTTCTAGGTGCTGGAAATGCCGGAGCACAAATGGCACTAACACTTACGCATTGGACGGAGGAGCTCATTTATGTAAATCATGAGCTCACACCGATTGAAGAAGAGCTACGACTCAAGCTTGACCAAAAAAGAATCYCCTGTATAGAACAAGCCATTCAAACCGTTCTGATTGAGCGTGAACAATTTATAGGGATAATTCTTGCGGACGGTTCATCTATTTATCGTCAGCGCTGTTTTGTTGCTTTTGGCGGTAATGAGGTTCGTTCCTCCATTGCCAAACAGCTTGGAGTAGAGGTTATGGAGAACAATCATATTGTCGTTGACCCGCGTACCAAGCTTACAAGTGTCGAAGACATTTGGGCCGCTGGAGACGTAACTGCGCATTCTGAAATGTTGACCATAGCAATGGGGGATGGCAGCCAAGCGGCAATATGGATTCATAAGAGCTTATTATCTACATAGAGGTGATGACCTTGTCGATAATTCCATATTCCAATGCCTCTTCCGATGACATATAATAATCACGATCCATATCCTTTTCGATTTTCTCTATAGGCTGTCCTGTTCTTTCTGCACTAATTCGATTCAATTTAGAGCGTATATTCAAAATCCGATTTGCACTTATCGCAATATCACTAGCTTGCCCTTGGACACCGCCTTGG
>NZ_JBFTSN010000819.1:0-880 GCF_056400045.1 Paenibacillus sp. 01L418 | reverse complement strand
GTCATGTGGTAGGGGGGAAATCATGGAAGCCCGGATTGATAAGATTAAACAACAGTTGCAGTCGCAGGGCTACAAATTAACCCCGCAGCGCGAAGCAACGGTACGAGTTTTACTTGAAAATGAAGATGACCATCTTAGCGCTGAAGATGTATTTATGCTAGTTAAGGATAAAGCTCCAGAAATCGGACTTGCAACGGTTTATCGGACATTGGAATTGCTTAGTGAAATGCATGTTGTCGAAAAATTGAATTTTGGCGACGGGGTAGCGCGGTACGATCTTCGTACGGACAGCAATAAACATCACCACCATCACCTCATATGTGTACAATGTGGAACTATGGATGAAATCAAGGAAGACTGGCTTTTGCCTTTAGAAGAGAGGCTAGAGCAGGAATACGGATTTTTTGTGCTCGATCATCGCCTTGATTTTCAAGGCATTTGTCATCGATGCAAAGAGAAAAACGACCTTGCAAACCCAAATGAGAATCAATCATAAACGGCTTGGCTGCCCAGCATAACTGGACGGCAAGCCGTTTTGGCATTCTATTAAGCTTTAAAAATATGATCAAGCTGCATTAATCCAGCACCTTGTGCAAGCGAACTATAATTGTTCAGCTTCAGCGCTTTTTTTTGCAGCCTTGTTTTTACCGCGTAGGGACTAAGTCCAGGTTTTCCTGCAAGCAGCAAGGCTGCTCCGCCTGCAACATGAGGTGAAGCCATACTAGTGCCGGAGAGCTTTTCGTATTTACCGCCAAGCCATGTGGATAATATATTTTCGCCGGGGGCTGAAACGGAGATCCCGCTGCCTCTGCTGCTGAAAGTAGCTATTTTATTTGCTTTTGTCGTAGCCGCTACCGCTATCGTCTCTTTAAAAGATGCC
>NZ_JBFTSN010000818.1:0-889 GCF_056400045.1 Paenibacillus sp. 01L418 | reverse complement strand
CGTCATTAGAGATGACCTTGCAAGCAATGGCGTAATGGGTCTTATTGATGCTATTGAAAAATTTGATTACGGCCGCGGCTTGCAGTTTGAAACGTATGCCTCATGGCGCATTCGCGGCGCTATTATAGATGGCTTAAGACAAGGTGACTGGGTCCCGCGTTCTGTGCGAGAGAAGGCCAAACGAGTAGAAGAGGCATATCAGCATTTAGAGCAGCAGTACTTGCGTTCTGTGACAGATGCAGAAATTAGCCGCTATCTTGATGTAACGGAGAAAGAATTCATTAATATGCTGCAAGATATTGCGGTAACAACGGTCTGCTCATTGGAGGACCCGATTCGTGAAGAGGAATCGGAGACAAGAATGTCTTTGCTAGTGGACGATAAGGCGAAAAACCCGGATCATAAGGTTCATGAGTTTTATTTGAAAGAATCATTGGTTAAAGGGATTGAAAGACTTACGGAAAAGGAACGAACAGTCGTTTCTCTCTTCTATTATGAGGAACTATCATTAAGTGAAATTGCTGAAGTAATGTCACTATCACCGTCGAGAATATCCCAGCTCCATTCTAAAGCGATTTTGAGGCTGCGAGGAGCTTTGGCTAAGCATAAAGATCAACTCATGCAACATTAAAAGGGGGGAGCTACGTGGAAAATCTTCAATTAGAATCATACCTACGCATACAGACATCTGCCGATAATTTGTCTGCATTTTTAACCTTTAGCAGGATTTCGGACGAATTCGAATGTAACGGCGATGAGCTAGAACGATTCTTGCATAGCAAGGGGATCGTTTTTGGCCTTCGTAAAGAAGTTCTGAGTCAGATTGGCACTAATCCTCTCGCATATTTCAAAGAACAAACACTTGTTGCGCAAGGGCAGTCTCCTACAC
>NZ_JBFTSN010000817.1:0-898 GCF_056400045.1 Paenibacillus sp. 01L418 | reverse complement strand
GCCAGTACCTGCACGAACATCGCGCGCGTCATTGAGGTGCCAGGTGAGAACGTCGTGGACGTCGTGCCGTTGAAAAGACCGTATGTGTAGGCGAAGTTTACGTAGCTGTAGAACCAGTCGTCCATGTTGACATCCTTGAAAGGATTGCCCGACATCACGAGGAAGCCCAGCGGGGTGTCGTCATCGAACACAAGCTCCGTACCCTCATGGATGTTCAGCGACATGCCGTTGTCTAAGCCGACACTCGCGCCGCCCGGTCCTACCACAACCGCGCCGCCGCTCTGTATCTTCGAGCCGCCGTGGATATCCACCTGGTTGCCGTTCGGCAGGTTCACATGCGCGTCTCCGCCGCCCACTGTGACCGTACCGTCGCCCGCTATCGTCGAGCCGCCCGGAATGGTCACTGTGCTGTTGCCGCCGGGTAGTGCCACTTCGGCGCTCTTGTCCGCCGGAATAGTCACCTTACCGTTTGAGTCTATAGTTGTGCCTTCGGGTACCTTAATCTTCGTCCCACCCTTGGTCGCAATCTCGCCGCCGCCGGGTAGGGTGGTGTTGCCGTTTTTGTCAGTGACCGCGGGCTTATCCTTAGGTGTATTCACTGTGTAGTTCGCCTTCGACAATCCAGCGTTTGTCCCGGTGCCCGTATTGCCGCTGTTGCCACCAGAAGGATCGGGCACAATGGGAGTCGGCGTCTTCGTCGGCGTAGCCGTTGCACTGATCTCCGCGCCGTCGCCCTTCGCACTTACCGCAACGACCTTGAAGGTGTAGCCTTGGTCGTTTGTCAGGCCCTTGAAGGTATATTTGGTCTCCGCCGCACCCAGTGTGACTGGCGTCACGTTGCCGTACCAGACCTTGTAACCCAATATCGCGCTGCCACCGTCGTCAGCCGGAGCAGTCC
>NZ_JBFTSN010000816.1:0-907 GCF_056400045.1 Paenibacillus sp. 01L418 | reverse complement strand
CATGAAGGTTGGATGAAAAGCGGTTTCAGTCTCGTTCGCTCATTAAACAATGTGCTATAATAAATCAAATTCAGCTGCAGGAGCTGCTCGGATATGAAGAAACAACTGAATCAAATTCGTTCCTTGTTAGTAGCGATTCCTTCTATTATTAGTATCGTGCATGTCGAAGCAGGTTTATATGCTCATTACACCGCCTCTGTACTCCTTGCTCTGCTCCTAACGAAAGCTGGCTCCCTATATCCTAAATATCGAATTTTATTGCTGGTGCTGGAGTTAATCGCTTTTTCATGGTTTTCCTATTCGTACGGTGGAGTTCTGTTTCTATTGCTTTTCTCCACCCTTATTGCCTCATTTCAACAAAGGCCGACTCGCATGGTCAGCACAGCTTGGACCATCGCTGGCTTAGCTGCTTTATTGACAGGTATGTATGGCAGAGAACCCGAAATCATATTTGCTGTAGCGGTACTATGGATAACTACAGCAGCCGTCCTCTATGCTTCCAACGAGTTTGAGGACAAACATCATCAAATAGAAGATTTATACGGAGCACTGGCYGCAAGCCATGCAGAGCTTGACTCAGCCAAACGCAGAATGCAGGTTTACGCTTTGCAGGTTGAGTATCAAGCCCAGATTGAAGAGCGAAACCGCATCGCCAAAGATATTCATGATGATTTGGGGCACCGCCTTATTCGCGTCAAAATGATGTCCGAAGCGGCTTTGCATTTATTCGATGCAGATAACGCAAGAGCTCGCAGCACGGTTGAGCAAATGCGTGATCAGCTGCAGGACAGCATGGAGCTAATGCGCAGAACGGTACGAAGACTTGCATCAGATGCGGAAAAGGACGTTAGGCAGTATGCCCTCGACCGTCTGGTTGAAGAATCCGCTTCTGCTCTAGGCATATCCT
>NZ_JBFTSN010000815.1:0-908 GCF_056400045.1 Paenibacillus sp. 01L418 | reverse complement strand
TTCCGCACCTACGCTRCCATACGCTAGCTTCGTYGTYGTCACGCTTCCGTCCGTCAGCTGTTCCGCACCTACGCTGCCATACGCTAGCTTCGTTGTCGTCACGCTTCCGTCCGTCAGMTGYTCCGMACCTACRCTGCCTAATGCCAGCTTCGTCGTTGTCACGCTTCCGTCCGTCAGCTGTTCCGCACCTACGCTGCCAATTCCCAGCTTCGTCGTTGTCACGCTTCCGTCCATTAAGTGCTCTGAACCTATGCTATCATACGCCAGTTTCGATGAAGTTACGCTGCCGCCCATCAGCTGTTCTGAATCTACACTGCCATAAGCCAGCTTCGATGTAGTCACGCTTCCGTCTGCCAACTGTTCTGAACTTACGCTTCCATGCGTAAGCTTCGCTGATGTCACACTTCTATCCGTCAGTTGTTCTGAACCTACGCTTCCATACGCAAGCTTTGTTGATGTCACACTTCTATCCGTCAGTTGTTCTGAACCAATGCTTCCATTCGCCAGCTTTGCGGATGTCACGCTTCCGTCCATCAGCTGTTCCAAACCTACGCTGTCAAATGCTAGCTTGGTCGTCGTCACGCTTCTGTCTATCAAGTGCTCTGAACCTACACTGTCATATGCCAATTTTGATGATGTTACACTTCCGCCCATCAGCTGTTCTGAATCTACGCTTCCATACGCAAGCTTCGCTGTCGTCACACTGCCGTCCGTCAGCTGTTCCGAATTTACACTGCCAAATGCCAGCTTCGTTGATGTCACACTTCCGTCCATCAGCTGATTCGGACCTACGCTGCCWAGCGCCAGTTTCTCTGTTGTCACACTTCCGTCAGTCAGCTGKTCTGATCCAACGCTTCCATACGTAAGCTTCGCTGATGTCACACTTCTATCCGTCAGTTGTTCTGAAC
>NZ_JBFTSN010000814.1:0-930 GCF_056400045.1 Paenibacillus sp. 01L418 | reverse complement strand
CCTCTTACTAACCTATGTATTCAGTTAGTAGTAACTRTCCATTACGAYAGMTGGGTTTCCCCATTCGGAAATCCTCGGATCAATGCCTGCTTACGGCTCCCCGGGGCGGTATCGTTGTTCGCCACGTCCTTCTTCGGCTCCTGGTGCCTAGGCATCCTCCGTGCGCTCTTACTAGCTTAACCWATYGYTCSKGKTGATTCGGCTTGTSCGCCGTTTTCATTTTGTTTCTCTGATCTCCTRAGACATCAAATRGTTGAAACAAAACGAAAAGAAGTCGCATCAATCACGAACAACCTTCACTAACAATTAAATCAATGTAGCTAAAGGATGTTTCAGCAATTCTTTTTCTTTCGTTATCCAGTTTTCAAGGTGCAATTTGTTTCCACCGCTTTCGCGGCAGGARTRTTAGATTAACATATTCGCTYGTTACAATCAACCACTAAAAGTTGGTAAYTCRCTTGTATGATTTAATCCGCTTGGCGACGTCCTACTCTYCCAAGACCCTGCGGTCTAAGTACCATCGGCGCTGAAGGGCTTAACGGTCGTGTTCGGTATGGGAACGCGTGGTTCACCTCCGCCATCGCCACCAAACGAATGACTAGACATACTGAAAGAAAGCGTACTACAATTCCACGAAATCAGATCAGGCGCTAACGCCTCGTTCTTCATCTATGTATTGCTTTACTCTTTCAAAACTGACAACGAGTAAGCGATAAACTGCCAAGTTTATCCGAACCTCATCGGGYYCGGGTATTTCCTTAGAAAGGAGGTGATCCAGCCGCACCTTCCGATACGGCTACCTTGTTACGACTTCACCCCAATCATCTACCCCACCTTCGACGGCTAGCTCCCTTGCGGGTTACCCCACCGGCTTCGGGTGTTGTAAACTCTCGTGGTGTGACGGGCGGTGTGTACAAGACCCGGGAACGT
>NZ_JBFTSN010000813.1:0-944 GCF_056400045.1 Paenibacillus sp. 01L418 | reverse complement strand
ATCCATACTCATTGGACTGGATTTCCCCCTTTCAATATAGAAACGAATATTTAGAACACGATTGCGAGTCTGGCGCCAGCCACCTTATCGTAAGGAATGCTATATTCCTTTTTGGCTGTACGAACGACTGCATTTTCTCCATCAAATGCAAGTAGCAGCCCCTCAAATTCTTTAGCGCCGCTAATCGGTTCATATGTCGTTATGTAAACGTGCTTACCGATTGCTTTACGTACTTCATCTTCATTCCGAAGCGGTCTTTCTGCTCCTGGGGAAGATACTTCCAAGAAATAAACATCTGTAATTGGATCGTTTTTGTCCAATTGCTCACTTATGAATTCGCTGATACGACCGCAGTCATCGATGTCGATGCCGCCTTCTTTATCTACGAAAATACGAAGGAAATAATTGCTTCCTTCTTTTACATACTCAATATCAACCAGTTCAAATCCATTGCTGCTGAGGTATGGTGAAACCATTTCCTGGACAGCGGCTTTGATTTTGGATGTACTCAAATTCAGTTGACCTCCTGTTTATACGCACTATGCCATTTTGCCATTAACAAAACGTAAAGAGTGGGTTTCCCCACTCTTCTGCATCAAAGTCTTTATAATCATCATTGCCAGAAAAATTATAACATAACCGCACTATAGTGACAAGAAATCTTTTCTATTCAAGCCGCTTCTAGAACAGTGAAAGCTGATTAGATTCAGGTAATCCACGGAAGCAGCCCATGTTTCCAAGAACCTCAATAATCGTTTTTGTCGCCTTCGATTTCATTTGGAAATCCTCGATTGACAAGTACTCGCCATCGTCTCTTGAGGCTGCGATATTACGTGCGGCGTTATCGCCAATTCCCGCAATGGCAGCAAACGGCGGAATAAGGGAATCCCCATCTACAAGAAACTTCGTCGCGTCAGAACGATATAGATCGATCGGCTTAAAGG
>NZ_JBFTSN010000812.1:0-946 GCF_056400045.1 Paenibacillus sp. 01L418 | reverse complement strand
CATTTAGCACTGTTAGGTCTACGATCAAGAAGCAGCCGATCGTTGTCATCGGCTGCCTCTTAATTTACTGCCATCCGACGAACTAAGCCTCGCAGATCTGTCTGTTAGCTGCTTTACATTCTTCTTCGATTAACTTATAGATCATTATTTTTTCATTATCAAAACCAATAAACTCTTTTGATTTATGATGATAGTTGTATGGATTTATTTTCTCGTCTTCGAACAGTAAACGTCCACTATTTATATCATATATTTTCATTCCTGTTTCCTTTAAACAAGAGAACAAATATGTATCCATAAAAATATTACCTGACGATATTGGAAACTCCTTAACTACATTTCCTGTCTCCAGATTAATCACTCTGAAAATCCACCCATGTCGCTCATCCTCATCAATGAAATCATAATTATTTCTACCTACTAATCCAATCTCGTTATCACTTACCCAGCATAATGGATCGTTCCAATCCTCTTTTCCACTCCAGAGATTTTTTTTGCTCGTTCCATCTTCCGATTCCCATCGATTTTCTATCCATTCAAGAATGCTCCAACCTGTCACACACCCCGCAGGGTGCCACACCCATCCATTATCAACAATCCATTTATTATCAGGTGAAACTACGAGTTGGCCATGAAAATAATCTAAATAATGTTCTGAATTACTTGATTTGCTTTCAGTTAATTCATATTCCGGATCATTTCTATCAGTTAGTACTTGATAATCGATTGGATTTGTAATATCCAGTCGATTCCATTTTGTACCATGAATTAATAAAAGTTGAGCATTATAATTGACAAATGCAACCGGAAAAATGGTTTGTTCATTATAATAATCATCACGATTAAATCGCATTATGGTCTTCATTGAAGTAATATCTATTACAATTCCCTGTCTACCAAAAGTATTAAATACAGCAATTAACTCAGCATTTGGCGAGACAAGTAG
>NZ_JBFTSN010000811.1:0-952 GCF_056400045.1 Paenibacillus sp. 01L418 | reverse complement strand
GTTTTATACAACAGATGATGCAGGGAGGCTGATTCATTCATGGAGGGTGGGGGGAAAGGGAAATCAAATGAAAAAGAAAGCTTTGCACAATATCTAACACGCATATGCGGAATTACGCTGGCGGTTTGTATTGCGTTGCAATTTCTAAATGTGCCAGAGGTGATATCGCTATTTGCGCTGCAGCTCATCCGCTATGTACTTATGCTATTTGGTTTGTTTGTAGCGTTGCCYGCAGCCATGCAATATGTATGGCGCAACCGGCTTAGATGGTTGGAGCGATATCGCGAATGGAAGCAACGAGAACGACCGATCATGATGCCAGTAAGCGCTCTTCAGGGGCAGGTAGAGTCACAGCCCGTAAGTGTTTCTGATGTTTCAACCAACCAATTGATGAGTGCTCCAACTAATCCCTTATCGGATGGTCCATTGATCGCTCCCTTTTCATATTTGCCGGTTAATCCTAAACCACATTCTACATCTATATTGCGAGTTGAGGGGGCTGGTCAGCTAATCTCTGATGCCCTGCAGCTGGCCGGTATTCCGTTGGAAGGTGAAATTGATGTTTTAGCAGTAGAGAGTGGTCCGACGCTTCAAGCGATTTCCTTTCAATTGCCGCCGAAAGTGCAGCTCTCCAAATTAATTAGCAAGAAAGAAGATATTGCTAATCATATTGGTCACCATATGGGGTTTGATGTGACGTCTGCTCCGCAATTTAGAAGTGCAGCAGCCTTTGTCGTGCCACAAGCCGACCGTGCATTTGTTTATATGCGGGATATGGTACACGAACTTATAGCTTTTGCTGAGGATGCAGCCTTGCCCGTAATTTTCGGTAAGGATATTCTTGGAAAGCCTATTCTTCAGGATTTAGCACGTATGCCGCATTTACTTATCGCGGGTGCAACCGGTTCGGGTAAATCGGTATGCATTAATACACTTATCAATTCGTTACTAC
>NZ_JBFTSN010000810.1:0-958 GCF_056400045.1 Paenibacillus sp. 01L418 | reverse complement strand
GTGCGGGGGGATTGTATCAACTGTCTCATTAAATTCCTCAGCGCCAGTTAAAAAATCAATGCTTCTATATAATACAGGCCGAATTCTCTCTTATTCCTTATTAGGGGCTGTAATGGGAACAGTAGGTTCTTTTGTGGATGTTGCAGGTAAATTTGCAGGGGTTCAAGGATTGGCATCCATTATTGGCGGCTGTTTCTTGCTGCTCTGGCTTTGGCGGAGATTTCAGCTGCCGCTCATGAACCGATTGTCTAGCTTTCTGCACAAAAGATTAGTAGGCGGTGCTTCTCGCTCTGCTAAGCAGGAAACGTTCCATTTGCTCGCAACTGGAATAGCCTTCGGATTTTTGCCATGCGGCTTAACTTATGCGATGCAAATGACGGCAGCCTCCACTGGCTCAGGACTTGAAGGAGCGGCTGTCATGGCTCTGTTTGGGCTATCGACTTTCCCTGCTTTAGCGGCTGCCGCTTCGATCGCTGCTTTTGCCAATAAGAAATGGCGGCGATTTATGCGTAAAGCAAGTGTAGTCACGGCGATTGCTGTGGGTGTCATCTCGATTTTGCGCGGGCTTGCGGTGAATGGTGTCATTCCGTCGATTAATCCATGGCTTTGGTAATTTGCTAATGAACCGCTCGCAGTAATCTGTCGATGGTATACGTTTGGTCAACCGTCTTGAGTGTTAGAGTCGCTTTCCATGTGCCAGCCATCAGTGGTACGCCTTCGCCCGTATATGTTCCAGGATCAGCTTCCGTCATTTTAAACTCGTAATCGCCGCAAACCATATMCATCATCTCAAGCTTGACTGATAGCTCAGCTCCTTGTAATGGGGCGCCTGAGAGATCAGTAAGCTCGATTTTAAATAAGTTGTTGTGAAGCACCTTCGCTGGATAACCATCGATGGACCATTTAGCTTCGCCTTTGTCGAATACATGTTCAGTCATAGGCGGCGATAATTCTTCGC
>NZ_JBFTSN010000809.1:0-967 GCF_056400045.1 Paenibacillus sp. 01L418 | reverse complement strand
TGTTCGAGGAAGGCAAACAAAATGGCTATTTGGTGAAAAAGCCAAACGGCGATGTATGGCAATGGGATTTGTGGCAGCCAGGCATGGCGCTCGTTGATTTCACAAACCCAGCAGCATGCGAGTGGTACGCAAGTTATCTGCGTGATCTTGTCGATATGGGTGTGGACAGCTTTAAAACCGACTTCGGTGAGCGTATTCCGACCGATGTCGCTTATTTTGACGGCTCCGATCCGATGAAAATGCACAATTACTATACTCAGCTTTATAACAAAGTCGTATTTGAAGTGCTTGAAGAGAAGCTTGGCCGAAACGAAGCTGCTTTGTTTGCCCGTTCAGCTACGGCAGGCGGCCAGAAATTCCCCGTACATTGGGGCGGCGACTGTTATGCGGACTATGAGTCCATGGCAGAGAGCTTGCGCGGCGGCTTGTCGCTTGGGATGTCGGGCTTTGGCTTCTGGAGCCACGATATTGGCGGATTTGAGAATACTGCGCCAGAGCATGTATTCAAGCGTTGGTTAGCTTTTGGTTTACTGTCCAGCCATAGCCGCCTGCATGGAAGCAAATCGTATAGAGTGCCTTGGGCATACGATACGGAAGCGGTAGATGTTACTCGCTTCTTCACGAAGCTGAAATGCCGGATCATGCCTTACTTATTTAATACAGCTGTTCAAGCAACTGAGCAGGGCTTGCCTTCGATGCGTGCCATGGTGCTTGAGTTCCCTGAAGATCCGACCAGCGAAATGCTGGACCGCCAATACATGTTGGGCGACTCTATACTGGTAGCTCCTATTTTCAACGAGCAGGGCCATGTAACTTATTATTTGCCAGCTGGAAAATGGACGCATTTGTTATCCGGAGAAATTGTAGAAGGCGGCTCATGGCGCAAAGAGAAATATGACTTCTTTAGCCTTCCACTATTCGTTCGTCCTAATTCCATTATTGCGCTTGGAGCGAATGAGGTTAAACC
>NZ_JBFTSN010000808.1:0-969 GCF_056400045.1 Paenibacillus sp. 01L418 | reverse complement strand
GTTTTTGATAAGCCATATTTATACGCAGCGGCCATAGAGCCAAGTTCACCACTTTCGATCTCTCCGATTATGGTAAGTTTCTCTGATGCGGAATATTTAACTTTAGACATGAAAATGCTCCCCTCATAGCAACAGGTTTTTTATTATTTCACCTGTCTACTATTTGGGGAGCATATCACTTTTGCGACAGCCTCTTCTTATGTCGAAAATATCTAGTTGCTGCGATCCTGCGGGTGCGGCTCGACTGCAAGCATTGCCGCCTTTGCGTTCGCTTCAACCTGAGCCGGGTCCTTGCAGCCCGGAATGACAGCCGTTACGGCTGGGTGCTTCAAGCACCAAGCAAGCGCCCAGCTCGCCATATCGACACCTTGCGGTACCTCTTCACGCTGAATGTGTTCTACTTCCAGCAGCTTAAGCCGTGTGTTCTCTTTATCATGCCTGTGGCGTACATCGGTATCACCGAACACGGCACCCGGCTTATATTTGCCGCTCAAATAGCCGCTCGCCAGCGGAACACGTGCAAGCACGCCCAAATCCTGCTGCTCGCATGCTGGAAATACTCTTTCCTCCGGCTGACGGTCGAGACGATTATATACGACCTGAATGACGCGAGAATTCACCTTTGTTGAGGCTTCTGTCTGATGCAAATTGTCATTGCTGCCGATAGACGTCCCAAGAAAACGGATTTTCCCGGCTGCAATTTGCTTATCCAGAGTGGTCCACAGCACATCATTATCAAATGCTTGGTCTGGTCCTGAGTGGAACTGGTACAGGTCAATATAGTCCGTCTTTAGCGCCTTCAGTGAAGCATCAAGCTGAGCTACAACACCTTCAGCGTCAAATACGTCGGTACGCGTGAAGCGCTCGTGGAAATGATGGCCAAACTTTGTTGCTATGATCCAATCCTCGCGGTTGCGGCGGCTGATATAATCTCCAATGAGTGACTCTGAGAGGTGATCACCGTAACAT
>NZ_JBFTSN010000807.1:0-1013 GCF_056400045.1 Paenibacillus sp. 01L418 | reverse complement strand
GATAAACAAGCGACGGATATAGCAAGAGTTGTTGGGCTTCCTGGTGAGGCGGTTCAGGTTAAAAAAGGGCAGGTTTATATTAATGGGAATAAACTGGATGCCTTTTACGGGAGCGATCCTTCTTCCGATAAAAATGATTCTATGAATAAGCCATTGCAGCTAAAGGAGAATGAGTATTTTATATTGGCGGATGTACGTTGGCGAGGATTCCATGACAGCCAATCAGCGGGTGCTTTTGCCAAAGAGGAAATAGTAGGTAAAGTAGTCGGCTATGAGAACAAACGTTAAGTAGCAAAGGAGGTTAGGAAAGTAACCAAGAGTAATGGGAGCTATGACGTTCTTGATGAACAAAGCTACATATGGATACAAAGCTTAATTGGTAAAAACGAAGGAAGAAGTCTGTAACTTAGTTATGTGCATGTAGAGATCACCGGTTGTTTAGGTGGTCTTTTTTTGTTTGAACTCGATAAGCACAAATATATGCTTAAAGAGTAGTTGCGGCGTCTCGGCGAGGTGGAAATGGAGCTGTAAGCACGTATGTGTTCTTACAGCTCGAGAAAAGGGTTAGTTTGTTGTTTGTAAGCGCATATGTGCGCTTATTGAGGTAGATGAGGCGTTTGATCGAGGTGGAAGTGAAGTTGTAAGCACGTATGTGTTCTTATAGCGAGAGAATAGTCTTAGTTTGTTGTCTGTAAGCGCATATGTGCGCTTATTGAGTAGAAAAGCCGTCTGGTTGAGGTAGAAATGGAGCTGTAAGCACACATGTGTTCTTACAGCGAGAGAATAGCCTTAGTTTGTTGTCTGTAAGCGCATATGTGCGCTTATTGAGTAGAAAAGCCGTCTGGTTGAGGTGGAAATGAAGCTGTAAGCACGCATGTGTTCTTACAGCGCGAGACAAGCCTTKGTTTGTTGTCGGTAAGCGCAAATATGCGCTTATTGAGTAGAAAAGCCGACTGGTTGAGGCAGAAATGKAGCTGTAAGCACACATGTGTTCTTTCAGCGCGAGACAAGCC
>NZ_JBFTSN010000806.1:0-1027 GCF_056400045.1 Paenibacillus sp. 01L418 | reverse complement strand
CGGATACACGGAGACGATCGCTTCCTTCGTCAATTCCATTCCGACACGCGGCGGCGGTACGCATGAAACCGGTTTTAAAACCGCTTATACTCGCGTCATGAACGACTATGCCCGTAAAGCAGCGATGCTTAAGGAGAAAGACAAAAACCTTGAAGGCAACGATTTGCGCGAAGGCATGATGGTCGTTATTAATATCAAAATGTCTGAGGTTGAGTTTGTCGGACAAACAAAAGACCAGCTCGGAAGCTCATCTGCGCGAAGCGCTGTTGACGCAATTGTTTCGGAGAAGATGCAGGTGTTTCTTGAGGAAAACCCTCAAATCGCACAAATGCTGTTAAAAAAATCACTTCAAGCCTCGAAAGCGAGAGAAGCAGCGCGCAAAGCGCGTGAAGAAATCCGCAGCGGCAAGAAGCGGAGCGAGAGCTCTAATCTAAATGGCAAACTAACTCCTGCGCAGTCAAAAGATATTACTCGCACGGAATTGTTTATTGTGGAAGGGGATTCAGCTGGCGGTTCAGCTAAGCAGGGCCGTGACTCGAAATATCAAGCGCTGCTGCCGCTTAAGGGAAAACCGATGAATCCGGAGAAAGCCAAGCTCATCGATATTTTGAAAAACGACGAGTACAAGGCCATCATTTCTGCAATAGGGGCAGGTGTGGGTTCTGAGTTTGTCGCTGAGGAATGCAACTATAATAAAATTATTATTATGACTGATGCGGATACAGACGGCGCTCATATCCAAGTGCTTCTTCTTACTTTTTTCTACCGTTATATGAAACCGTTAATCGATTTGGGACGCGTTTATATCGCTCAGCCGCCGCTTTACAAAATTACACGTAAATCTGGCAAGCTGGAAACGATTCGATATGCGTGGACAGATGAGCAGCTTCAAAACTATTTGAAGGAATACGGTAAAAATTATGAGCTTCAGCGTTATAAAGGGCTTGGTGAGATGAATCCTGACCAATTGTGGGTAACGACGTTGGATCCAGAGAAAAGAACGCTTCTTCAGGTACAAATCGAGGAT
>NZ_JBFTSN010000805.1:0-1028 GCF_056400045.1 Paenibacillus sp. 01L418 | reverse complement strand
CGTATATTTATACAGTGGGCCTTCTCGAAAGACAATATAGCTACACGACAGCCATCGGTCTATTTAAATCCGTGGTCGGACTTGTCTTAATTATGACAGGCAACACACTCAGCAAGAAGATGACTGGTGAAGGTTTATATTAAGGAGGAGACCCCCATGGTAAAAATAAGCACCGGACAGCGTTGGTTTAACGTGTTCAATTATATTTTTCTTATCGTACTTGGCTTAAGCATGATTTTGCCAATCATTCATGTCGTAGCGCAATCGCTCAGCAGCAATGCAGCAATCAACACGGGCAAAGTTTATTTATGGCCGGTCGAGCCAACGCTGACCAACTTTAAGGCGGTTATTGGGGAGAAGCTCATTTGGCGGTCGTTTGGCATTAGCGTGTACATTACAGTTGTAGGGACACTGATTAATTTGGTGATGACGGCAACACTGGCTTATCCGTTGTCGCGTGCCGAATATGTATACCGCAAGCCTGTATTAATTATGGTTCTTCTGACGTTAATTTTCACTGCACCGCTTATTCCGAACTATTTGCTCGTAAAAGAGCTGGGTCTTCATGACACGTTATGGTCATTGATGCTGCCTGGAGCAATAAGCGCTTTTAATTTGTTTGTTATGCGCTCGTTCTTTATGGGACTTCCAACAGAGCTGATTGATTCATCACGAATCGACGGCTGTGGCGAGATGCGGATTTTATGGAACATTATTTTGCCGCTGTCAAAGCCCGTTATGGCGACGCTCGGTATTTTCTATGCGGTATCGCACTGGAACAGCTATGCGAATGCGCTCTATTATATCAACGATAGATTGTTGTACCCGCTCCAAGTAAGGCTGCGGGAATTTATTATTACGGACAGCTCCTCCATTTCTGCGCCAGCCGAGGATGCCTTATTGTCTTCACCGGAAGGCATCAAAATGGCTGTCGTTGTCATTGCAACCATCCCGATTATGATGGTATATCCGTTCCTGCAAAAGCATTTTACGAAAGGAATGATGGTCGGATCTGTAAAGTCATAGGC
>NZ_JBFTSN010000804.1:0-1038 GCF_056400045.1 Paenibacillus sp. 01L418 | reverse complement strand
CTCCCATGCTGCCCATTTCTCAGGGACTTCCTCACCGTTATTGTTTAGTAGAACCATTCGCAAACCTTCTGTATCTTCAAAATGGAGCGCATCTCGCCCTGCATATTTTGTAATTTCGCCGTGTTCTACCTTTAATAATTCAAAACGTTTTTTCCAATAGGCTAAACTTTCTAAAGAAGGCACGAGCAAGCCAATTTGAGTAATCGCATTAGTACCGCGCACAGTTCTTCCTGCATTTGTCATTTCAAAGAAGGATAGCTCCGTTCCCGCACTGCCCGTTAAATCACCGTAAAATAAATGATACATGGATGGATCGTCTTGATTGACCGTCTTCTTCACTCTGCGCAGTCCTAGTACTTCTTGATAAAAATGATTATTAATTTTTGCGTTTTTTGTAATCATCGAAATATGATGATGTCCAGGGATTGTATACATAATTGTTCCTCCTCTATTTAACTTGACTAGTCAATTGATATTGCGAAAAAATTACTCTGACGGCAATTTCTTTTTCTGGCTATGTTTATGGATGCGAGTCATCAATGAGTATAGTGTTTTTTGTTCGTCCTCATTTAATACATCTTCAAAAAATGAAGTTTGAAAAGCAAGCTGGCTCGGCATTGCGATATCCAATATGGCTTCGGCCTTTTCTGTTAAACTAATCGTTTTGGTTTTCCAGTCTTGCTTGCGCACAATATAACCTTCGTTCTCAAGTCGTACGAGCATGCGAGATATGCCGCCTTGCGTAACCGTTACTTTCTCGGCCAAAACCATTTGGGTTAGAGGCTGATAGACACGAATTTGCATGAGTACATCAAATTGAGCAGTCGTTAAATCAAATTGTTTTAAAAATTCATTTGACATCTGGTTGCTCTGATTCGTAAAACGCATCAGCCGCAGCCAAATTAACGAACCTAACGTATTATTCTGCATTTCGTTCCCCCTCTCAATGACTATGCCATCACTTTACTACTCAATTGATAAAATGGCAAGTGTGAATGTTTAAGTTTAAAAAGCTACAATTAATGGAAAGATTAATGC
>NZ_JBFTSN010000803.1:0-1040 GCF_056400045.1 Paenibacillus sp. 01L418 | reverse complement strand
CGAACCAATCATACTCCCATCAGTTCTCAATTAACGGGGTTTAAAATAAAAAGAGGCTTGTCTTCCGTCTGCTGACGGTCGGCTGGCCTCTGTTTTATTTGATATAGATGCCGCCAAACGGCAGCACTTCGCGAAGAATTCTTTTGATAAAGCCGCCGTTTTGCAGCTGCTCCTCCAGTTCGGCATCGCGGGAGCCTGTTTGGATAAGTACTGGGCCGGTGCCGCGAATTTCCCACTGCACATTCATATGCTGGCTTGCGAGCTTGTTGCCGTAGACGGACAGCTGGATGGAAGCATGCTCTGGATATGCGACGAGTGCTCCAGTCTCAACATACAAAGGACGATCCGGATGGAGCTGAATGGATTTCACATCACCAGCGGTAATAATTCCGAGCAAGCCCGGTCCGGAAAATCGCATTCGCACAAATTCCTTCGTAATCCATGCGTTTTTGAGCTTCTGCACGACAGACTTTAGCTTCATGCCGTCCGAGAAAAAGATAATATGCCTGAAATCAAACAGCAAGTCGCTTTTCTCATCGATGTGCAGCGTTTCGAGCGAGCAGCCTGCAGGCAAGCCGACAATGAATTCGGCCGGTCCAGAAATGAGAGAGCGAATCCAGCGTTTCTTGCGATACATGCCAGCTAAATCCATGAAACGATCCTCGCGATTTTGCGGATCGCCTTGAAAGGCGATGATTGATTTTGGATGCAGAACATGAAGCTTGTCCGCAGTATCAAGGGTGAGATGCACATGGCCAACTTGGGCAGGAACGGTTATTTTCATCCGCTAATGCCTCTGCTGCCTCTGCTGTCTCTACTGCTTGTGCTGCGCTGCTTGCGCCATACGACATAACGCCAAACTCTCAGGGATACGATATAAGCAACAAAAACAGCTGCGATTATAATGACAGTATTAATAAGCTTGCTGATAAACGATTGTTTGTCCTGCTTCATGCGATCCATCTCGGCTTGCAGCTCGGCATTTTGCGCGATAAGCTGATTGTTTTGTTCAAGCAGCTCCTGTTGCTTCATTGCATACG
>NZ_JBFTSN010000802.1:0-1041 GCF_056400045.1 Paenibacillus sp. 01L418 | reverse complement strand
AGCTTAAGCGGACCCATCGATACTCTTTTCAAGTATACGACCTTTTTGCCGACAGCTTCAAACATTCTTTTCACTTGGTGGAACTTACCTTCCATAATGGTAAGGGAGATACTCGAAAATATTTCATCATCCCGTTGTTCACGACTCTTGATGTGTAACTCAGCCGGCATCGTAACATACCCGTCGTCTAATGCAACGCCAGCCAAAAAAAGCTGCTGGTCTTCTTCGCCAACATCGCCAAGAACCAATGCTTCATAGGTCTTCGCAACATGCTTGCGCGGAGACAACAGTTCATGAGCAAGCTGCCCATCGTTCGTCAGCAGCAGCAAGCCAACCGTGTCTTTATCCAGTCGTCCGACTGGAAATGGATCTCGCTGCCGATCGGAGAGCTCAAGTAAATCGATTACCGTGCGTTCACGACTATCCTCTGTTGCAGAAATAACGCCCTGCGGCTTATTCAACATGAAATAAACGACATCACGATACACGACAGGTGCGCCGTCAAAATAAACCTTTGCTGTATCAGGGTCAACGATTAGTCCGCTGTCTTTCACTACTTTATCATCTACAACAACCATGCCGAGCTTCACAGCTCGTTTAATTTCGCTGCGCGTACCCAGTCCCATATGGGCGATCAGCTTGTCAATTCGAATACGTTTACTCATTCTACATCCATCTCCATCCTGCAGGCAGTTCATTTTTGATCATTCCAGCGGCATATTTCCCCCAACCTATCGGGAAACCGTCTGTGCAAACTAATATATATCCTTTTGAGGCGGCGCCAGCATGCACCGTTAATTCCGATTCATCAACAAACAAGGTTTCCCCTTTGAGATATCGAATCGTCTGCTCATCAGACGAGCTCCAATTAACAGAGCGCACGGCTTCATCATTCTTTAACCCCATGGCTAGCGGGTGTGACGGTTCAAATCGACCTCGAATAGCTTCACCTACATACCAGCCGGCTCTAACCACGCGCAAGCCATCGAGCGATGGCAGTTCGGCAGGCTGAATATATACGCGAGAACCAAAGGCTACAAC
>NZ_JBFTSN010000801.1:0-1055 GCF_056400045.1 Paenibacillus sp. 01L418 | reverse complement strand
GTCTCAAGGAGCAGCCCGCGCAGAAGATCGAAGAAAAAGCGACCGTGGCTGCTCTTGTTTCGTGTTGTTGCCTGGTTAATATGTGCAGGCGTGTTCTGGTGTGGATATTTACTGTGGTTAATTAACGGTTTCGATACGAATAAGCCGCTTGTTCCATCGGATGCAGGCATCGTTCTTGGTGCTGCTTTGTGGAATGATGTGCCAAGTCCAGCACTGAAGGAACGGCTTGACCTTGCTTGGCAATTATACAAGGCGGGTACGGTAGACAAGCTTATTTTGACAGGTGGATTGGATGGCAACGGTTCAAAGAAAACAGAAGCCGAGGGTATGAGGGACTATCTCATAACAAAAGGTATTTCAGCTGACAAGCTGTTGCTAGAAAATAAGGCGACCAGCACGTACGAAAATCTTGAATTCAGCAAGAAGATCGCAGAGCARCAAGGCCTGTCAACACTAATTGTCATCACCCATGATTATCATGCTGCAAGATCAATGGAGATAGCCAAAAAGCTTGATTTTGTTCAGTTTCAAGTCGCTGGTACAAAATCAAAGGTGCTAAATCCTGTCTATAATGAGTCGCGTGAAGTACTAGCTTTTACAAAGTGGAAGCTCGACTCTCTATTGCTTAGTCTCGGATTTCACTCTTCCGATTCGAAGCTGTAAATCTGCTAATATGCTGCTGCAAAGTAGAATAAACTTGTAGTGCGGTTAGCCGCTACAGCTTTCGAAGCAAAGGATAGGTGATGCCACAGATGAGTGGACACGTCAAATCGGGATCCGGCAATGGCACTGCAAGGCCTTCCCGTCAAATCAATGTGGTCCTAAGAACGCAAGAAACATTTCAGACTGGGGCCTCTGCTCCTGCTTTAGAGACAGAACCGCTGCCTGCAGTGAAGCCGCTGCCGGGCGTCGATCATTATGCTGACATTCAGAAAGAGCTTGAACCGATGATTGGCATGGACAATGTGAAATCTCTTGTGTACGAAATATATGCGTTGCTTTATATTAGCCGAATGCGTTCTGAAGCAGGATTATTTGGCGGCTCTCATGTGTAT
>NZ_JBFTSN010000800.1:0-1058 GCF_056400045.1 Paenibacillus sp. 01L418 | reverse complement strand
GAGAAGCCGAAGGATTCTGCAATCAAAGTATCAATGATAAGCTCGAACAGCAATACTGCCTCTGCAACTTTTCCGGTTGTTTCGACCTTGCTTACAGGGAGCTGCAGATTTCGAATGGCATCCAGGGAATTGA
Source organism: Paenibacillus sp. 01L418 (assembly GCF_056400045.1). Classification (NCBI taxonomy): domain Bacteria; kingdom Bacillati; phylum Bacillota; class Bacilli; order Caryophanales; family Paenibacillaceae; genus Paenibacillus; species Paenibacillus sp. 01L418. The sequence continues at coordinate 925 of NZ_JBFTSN010000800.1, read as the reverse complement.
AATCAAGATAATAAAATTTCCAGTTATTATCCTGACACTTGTATTCGGAGGGAATTCCCTCCTGAACGAAAAAGAAAGTGCCTGCATGCAGCTCATAGCGGTCATTCCCTTGGGATAGGATGCCCTTACCTTCATAAGTAATAAAAAGACCGGGAACGACGAATCCTTCACTGGTTATAATGTTGTAGGCATCGTCAGCCTGCACTTTCCAAATCGAATTAAATTGAGGGAAGCTGATGGGTTCTTTTCCAAGTATATAAGGAATATTCATGTAGGTCATATTAATCAACTCCATACCATTGTTCTAATATACATTTAATTTCAGTAATCTCCGTAAAATCTATGTATAATATGTACAATTATACATGATGTGAATACATGTATCCATGGATGCATAGATGCTTTTCCTCTACACTTAGAACAAATACCGAGTAGAGGAGTGTAATTGAAATGAAGCTAAAAGTTGGAAGCCGTGAGTTGGAGATGGATGGAAAAGAGCTTACAAAGCTCAGAAGCTCTAATGATATTTTTCATGATGTTCAGGCGCTGCGCGATCGGATGGAGGAAGACGGTTATTTACTGATCCGCGGGTTTCATGATCGCGATAAGGTGTTGCAGGCTCGAACAAATATTTTGGAAAAGATGAAACAGATGGGAAAGCTAGATCGGGATACGCAATTAGAAGATGGCGTCATGGCAGACGGAAGCAAAACGATTTTTTTTRGAGGAACCAACGAGGATCTTCCTGCACTGCTTAATGTTTTGAATGGGGAGCACATCATGCGTTTCTTCGATGAATTTCTCGGAGAGCAATCACTGACTTATCACTACAAGTGGCTTCGTGCGGTAGGTAAAGGTGATTTCACAGGAGCGCACTATGACATTGTTTACATGGGAAGAGGTACCCCAAATGTCTATACCGTAT
>NZ_JBFTSN010000799.1:0-1065 GCF_056400045.1 Paenibacillus sp. 01L418 | reverse complement strand
GTATTAGGATTACAACAGAAAGAAGGATCTGCTGAAAAGAAGGTTACCTGGCTGGAATTGTTTTATGATTTGCTTTTTGTAGCGGCAGTTTCAAAAGCAGCTCATGTGCTGCTGCATGTCGAGAATGGCACCATTCCAGTAGAATACTTAGGGAAATTTGTTCTAATCTTTGTTMCAATCTGGTGGGCTTGGGTGGGGCAGTCGCTTTTTGTAAATCGCTTCGGACAAGATGTCTTGTCTCACAGAATATTTCTGATTCTACAATTATTTTTTGTATTAATAATGACCGCCAGCTTATCGGTTGATTTTGATCAATATTATGTTTCATTTTTAATAGGCTATATTGGTTTAAGAGCTATGACGGCCATTCAATATTTAGCGGTACATAAGACAGAAGAAGCACATAAAAAAATCACTGCTCAGTATTTAGGGAGTCGCTTTTGGATTGGTTTGGTCATATCTGCATCATCATTATTTTTTGACTCGTGGATACGTTATGCCGTTTTGTATGCGGGAATAGCTGTAGACATATTGCTGCCTTTAATCGGTCGAAAATATTTAGTGAAAAGCCCGGTAAATACTCATCATTTATTAGAACGGTTCTCTTTGTTTACCCTTATTCTGCTTGGCGAATCCGTAATCAGCATACTAGCCGTATTGCAGTCCAGCAACTGGACGTGGCAATCTATCTTATTTGCGTTAATTACTTTTGTGTTAATCATCGCTATGTGGTGGCAATATTTTGATAACGTCGAGAAGAAAGTAAACAAATCAATAGAGACTGCAGGACAAACGATCATTTATGGGCATTTATTCATTTATTTATCGATGTGTATGATCGCAGCTTCGATTCAGTTGTTATTTTTGAAACAATTAGATTATTTATTTATGTTAGGTTATATGTTTGGATCTGTATTGCTCTACTTTTTTTCAACCTCATTAGTTTTCCATAAGTATAGACATGAACATCAAAGATTGGGCATATCACATTTAATGCTTTTCTTAGGGCTGCTGATCGCTTTTTTTACATTGGATTTGTTTCTTGTACTTCCCAATTACATAATC
>NZ_JBFTSN010000798.1:0-1069 GCF_056400045.1 Paenibacillus sp. 01L418 | reverse complement strand
GTACTTATATCCGTGAAGCACTTGAGCAAGGTGATCTTGAACTGGCAGAACGATTGCTTGGCAGGCCATATGAAGTTGAAGGGATCGTTGTTCATGGGGACAAAAGAGGTCGTACGATCGGGTTCCCAACAGCAAACCTGCAATTTAATGCCCCATATATCGCGCCAAGACTTGGCGTTTATGCGGTAATGGCTTGGGTTGGTGATACCGCATACCCTGGTGTTTTAAACTATGGCTTAAAACCAACCTTTAATAAAGATGAGCTGAAACCTGTAATGGAAGCTCATTTGTTTGACTTCAACAGCGATATATACGGTGAGCATATGCGTTTGCAATTGCTATCGTTTATCCGTTCGGAGAAAAAATTCAATTCCATTGCCGAGCTTGTTGAGCAGATTGGATCTGATTCTGAGCAAGCGAAGGCGATCCATGGTTACAACTAACTGATCGTATCATCCATTCGTGTGTAAACGAATGTTGGGCATTCTTTATTTATGATCCTCGACATTCGTCCACCTTATGTGTTATACTATACAACGTTGTAAGTAGTCATACATTTTGTGTGACATACGGACAAACTTAACCTTAGCTTGGATGTCCGATCTCACCGACGGCTTCGAGGCTAATGGCGATTATCAAGAAGGAGGTGAATTAGGATGGCAATTACACAAGTACGTAAAAACGAACTGATTGAGACGCATAAGACACATGCAACTGACACGGGTTCCCCGGAAGTTCAAGTGGCTATCCTGACTGAAAACATCGTTAACTTGACTCAACATTTGCGGGAGCACAAGAAAGATCATCATTCCCGTCGTGGTTTGCTCAAGATGGTAGGTCAGCGCCGTAAGCTGCTTGCATACCTTAAAAACAATGATGTTAGACGTTACAGCGCATTGATCGAAAAACTCGGCCTACGCCGCTAAAACATGCGTAAAGAAAAGCAACCTGGTTGTCCAGCCGTCCGGGAATAACGGATGAGCGGATTCGGGTTGCTTTTTGTAATAGGGAAACACTCGGAATAAACTGCCCATTAGCAGTGAAATAGACTAATCGAATAACTATTAGG
>NZ_JBFTSN010000797.1:0-1069 GCF_056400045.1 Paenibacillus sp. 01L418 | reverse complement strand
GAGCATGTCTGCTACAGCGGATCGTATTCATCAATATGAAATGGATCATGGCACGGAGGCGGTCGAGAAGTTTATCGATGCGATCCTTGCCATTCAAGAGCATGTCGATCCGACGCTCATTAAGCCATATCAATTGGATAAGAAACGTTATATCGAAATGGTGCAAAAGGACAGCGAGCGCTCGGAGTGGAATATCCCTTCTTCCTCTTATGATGATTTGTGGAATCTGGACCCGGATCGGACAGCTTTGCCGCATCAGCCGCTCAATCACAGGCCGCTGACGCCAAGCGATTTCCGCCACGGCCAGAAAAAGATCTCATCTGGTTTATTGAGGAATACTCCCCTACTCTGGAGGATTGGCAGCGCGACATTCTATCTATGCTTCGCGATGAGATGCTCTATTTCTGGCCGCAAATCGAGACCAAGATAATGAACGAAGGCTGGGCCTCCTACTGGCATCAGCGAATCATACGCGAGCTTGATCTAACTAGCGATGAAACGATTGAGTTCGCTAAGCTAAACTCCTCTGTCGTGCAGCCTTCCCGGCACACCTTAAATCCCTATTATTTGGGCTTGAAAATATTCGAGGATATCGAACGCCGTTTCAATAATCCAACGAAGGAAGAACAAGCACGCTTCGGACGCGTCCCCGGCAAGGGCAGAGAAAAAATGTTCGAGGTACGCGAGCTCGATTCAGATATTTCGTTCATCCGCAACTATCTAACGAAGGATCTGGTTAATGATCTTGATTTGTACATTTTCGAGAAAAAAGGCCCTGAGTGGAAAATTACCGATAAGTCGTGGGAGAAAATTCGCGATCAGCTAGTTTATTCAAAAGTAAACGGTGGTTTCCCTAGTTTGATGGTTAAGGATGGGGATTTTAATCGTGTGGGTGAGCTTTATCTTATTCATGAGTATGAAGGGATGGAGCTCAATCTGAAGTATGTGGAGCGTACGCTGCCTCATGTCGTTCAGCTTTGGGGGAAAAACGTTCACCTGGAGACGTTTGTTGAGGATAAGAAGATTGTGTTCAGCTGTGATGGGAAGAAGACGAGTCGGAAGTTTGTTT
>NZ_JBFTSN010000796.1:0-1074 GCF_056400045.1 Paenibacillus sp. 01L418 | reverse complement strand
GCATCAGGCAGTGCAATTGGTCTACGATGGACATATAGTAGCTTAGTGACCGGCTCCGACCATTTACGATAGGATGATATACCTGGATTATCTTGCGCTCTGTAGCTAATCTCGTAAACACCAGGTTTCTCTAGTGAATTTAAAGTTGTTGAACGTGTCTGTCCATGATACATGCTCATCCCTTCAGGATTCTCAAAAATATTAGGGTTGTGGCTGTACGTCCACTCTTCTAGTATCTTAGGATCTTCCTCTATATCGGAGAAGATTTTGTCATAGGTAATCGTTTCATTGATTAGTACAGCTTCATATTTCTCCTCGGTGTACATATCACCATAATTTAGTTTCTTAACATTGGAGAAAACAGCATTCGACTGTCCTAACGACATTAAACCGGCAAAACCTTTTGAATACGTACCATCGGCAACCTCTAGTACTTTCGCATAATTCACATATACACGCTGGATGCCATTAACCGATTCTACTTTAATCGGATACGTGTTAAACGCAGTCCGTGTCATAGGTGTAGATTGCAATAACGTTTTCACACCATTAACCACACGGAATAACGATAGGGTGTTCTTGCTCCACTCCATAGCATACATATTCTTTTCATTCTGGATCTGGAAAGCAGCTCCGATAACCTTGTCATTTCTTATATCACTAACATTCGCATGAAATTCTAAGGCGTAGTTTTTCATCGAGCTTCCTGCATCATAGAGCATTCCGCCCCAATCATCGCTAGTAATTTCAACTGTATTCGGATCTATTTCTTTGATTGAACCATTTGCGTTAGCTGAAACAAACGGCATGACATTTTTTTCGTAAAAAACATAAATGGAGCCATCAGGTAAAATAGGTGTTGATGATCCTGATTGCTTTTGATTATTTCCTGGTTCTGGTCCGGAATATGGTGTCTGGGCAATGACACTATTGGTTGTTGCATTATACAAAACGGACCATATTTTTTTAGGTGCATCAGCATCACCCCAAGAGCTTCCCACACCCATAAACACAGGATAAATAATCTGATCGTATTGATTGATAAATATTTTACCAAGGTTTGAACCATAATCT
>NZ_JBFTSN010000795.1:0-1075 GCF_056400045.1 Paenibacillus sp. 01L418 | reverse complement strand
GCATCAAACAGTTCCTTAAAGAAGTAATCAGCGAATTATACACCCAAAGTAAAGCGTGTCCCAAAGGGACGAAAGCGTTCCAACGCAAACGCAGCAAAAGAGCGCATGGCTAGCTTTAGCGTTAGTCCAATTGCGGGTGTCCAGAGGGCGCAGCCCTTGGGGCCCTCCCTTGGAAGGGAGGGTTTGGGTGGGTTCGAAACGCCTTGAAGGTCTGGTAGAAGCCTCTAAAGGTTTGGTTCCTCCCTCTAATGGTTTGGTTGTCTCAAAGAACTTCTCTTCTTCGAACGCACAGCTTCAACTAGCTCATGAATGAGATAGGCTGCATATATCGTGATAAACGCCATAATGAAGTAACCGTATCGTTCAAACGTAATAAATGGCAGTGATGTAAATATGAAATATAAAATGGTTATTATCAATATAGATAGTTCTTTGCGTTTGCTTTTAAAAATAACGGTCATGAGCAACCCAATTACTCCGAGCAATAGCAGCACGTAGTGATATACGCCCACGATGGGTTTCGAAATATGAAGTACGGGCTTCCAATAATAAGGTACTTTGACCATATCGACTACCCGATCAACGGTGTAATGTTTAATATAACGATTGCGATCCGTTTCAAATCCATAGTTTCTAATTTTTTTGGCAAGCTCAGCTTGAATTTCATTGGATTCGATGGCATCTTTCGCCTCGCCTAACCGCGTAAAATCCTCTTTGAATTTCTCTTCTGCACCAGCAGGATATCTCCAATCGATCATAGCTCCTAATACAGATGGATTGCCGGACGAGAGCGTGAGCGGAATAAACTTATCAAATACGACAGCATTTCTGATCCACCAAGGGGAAATGCAAATTAATATTACAGCAGATACAACAATAGCAGGTTTAATAATCTCTTTTATTTTATATCCTCGAACTAGCATGTAGATTAAAAATACGACCGGAAGGAGTGCAAAGTTTGGCCTTGCATATATCCCGATACTTAAACTTACTGCTGCATTGGCGAACCAACTCAATTTCTTTTTATCTAGAGCGCTGCATTGGCGAACCAACTCAATTTCTTTTTATCTAGAGC
>NZ_JBFTSN010000794.1:0-1086 GCF_056400045.1 Paenibacillus sp. 01L418 | reverse complement strand
CCCAACAAATGTATATATTGCTGAACGGAGTGTAGCATATTTCACAGTGGAAGTCACCGACTAACGTTAACATAGAAAAGCTTGCAAGTTCGTGTTGGCCATCTTGCAAGCCTAATACCATACAAATATTCAAATCTTCTATATCAATGATCTAAAATGCAGTTTGAATCGGAAGAGGCGCCCTCTTCATACCAAGCCGGGAAGTTCGTTCCCCATACATTGTTATTCAAGTTCACATGCATTCCGCCTTTGAGTGGAGGAAAGGAATGATCAAACTGTAAAAATCTTCGTTCACCGGGGCATACAAGCGCTGCATCCAATGTTTCAATTGCTAAAGCAATAAAAACAGCCCAATTATTAGCATGGTGGCATTAGTCGAATGAAGAATCATCGCCATAAAAAGCTTCCAATTTTTTATTGTTAATGTAGACTTGGCCCTTCTTTATGCTTACAGTTTCACCAGGAAGCCCCACGACTCTTGCAATATCAGTGTCTTGGTTTTTATTTTTCTTTTTTTTAAAAACCACAATATCCCCGCGGGAAACCTTACTCCGCTCATAGTATTTCATGTCCGACATTACTTCGCTGTTCAGGCTAAACGGATGCGCAGACCCGTAATCCGTTTCAGAAACCATTCCGTCCGTTCTTACCTTCGTTTTCGTTAACGCAGGGTCAGTCTTCTCAATCACCTTTATCTTCTCTTCTGTCACGGTGTCAGTAACGGTTTCGGTACAGCCGTTCAAAATCAAAACAATGAGTAGGATGAAACCTAGAACCGTTATGTTATGTCTCAAAACACTACACCCTTTCAATTTCGATTTAGTGTTGTTTACTCTCTATTACATAATAATTAAAAAATATCCGTTTTCGAACATTTTTTATGTTATATTGTTGAACTAATCTGCCCGTTATTTTAATAAAAGACATGCTCTTAACATGACTAAAAAATCAAAAAACCCGACCTCACGAGGTCGGGTTTCTTCATGGTATTGGTGCCCGTTATTTTAATAAAAGACATGCTCTTAACATGACTAAAAAATCAAAAAACCCGACCTCACGAGGTCGGGTTTCTTCATGGTATTGGTG
>NZ_JBFTSN010000793.1:0-1093 GCF_056400045.1 Paenibacillus sp. 01L418 | reverse complement strand
CTTTACCGCAGATTGCTTTAGAAGGAGAGATACAGAAAAAATGAGCAAAAATCACGAAATAGAGATCATTAATGTGGAAGTGCCTAAAACGGAACCTGCGGAACAACCATCAAATGATGCGCCTCTGGTTCCGATGATTGAAATCAAACAGCTTTCCAAAACATTCGGAACGTTTCAAGCGCTTAAATCAATAGATCTAACGATTCCGAAAGGAACGGTATTTGGTTTTGTTGGGCCCAATGGGGCAGGGAAATCAACGACGATGTCTATTCTTGCGACATTAATGATACCCACCTCAGGCATCGCAAAAGTAGACGGATTTGACGTGACCAAACATCCGCATGAGGTGCGTAAGCGAATTGGATATATGCCGGATTTTTTTGGTGTGTATGACCAATTCAAAACGTTAGAATATTTGCATTTCTATGGCGCCAGCTATGGTATACCGAAGGCGGAGCGGGAGCAGCTGATTCCGCAATTGCTGGAGCTGGTCAATTTGAGTGATAAAAAAGATGCTTACGTTGACTCGCTGTCTCGGGGTATGAAGCAGCGGCTTTGCTTGGCACGCTGCCTCGTTCATGATCCAGAGCTGCTTATTTTGGATGAGCCTGCTTCCGGCCTTGATCCTCGAGCACGGATTGAGATGAGAGAAATATTGCGAGAGCTGAAGTCAATGGGGAAAACGATCATCATTTCTTCACATATATTGCCTGAGCTTGCCGAAATGGTAGATGAAATCGGCGTCATTGAGCATGGTGAAATGATTGCGATCGGAAATGTCGCAGATATTCAAAATAGATTGCGTGTCAAACGTTTCCTGCATGTGAGATTAGTTGATCGGGAGTCAGAAGCGGAGCTGTTTTTGCGAGATCGCCCTTATGTTAACCGAATTTTCCGAGATGATCGTGGAATACAAATTCACTTTGGCGGACAGGATGCCGAGCAATCGCAGCTGCTTCATGAGCTGGTTGCAGCAGGTTTTCAGCTGATCTCCTTCAGTGAAGCGCAGACGAATCTTGAGGATGTGTTTTTGGAAATTACGAAAGGGGGAGACGGACTCGAATGAAGGAGCAATCTTCGGCAAGAGCAGACC
>NZ_JBFTSN010000792.1:0-1094 GCF_056400045.1 Paenibacillus sp. 01L418 | reverse complement strand
GATGCATGACCGTAGTCATTGATTTCGGACGTCCATACTCCTGCTCTGCCTGCGTTTCGCTCTTGATATCGATTTTCCAGCCAGTCAGCTTGGCAGCAAGCCTTGCATTCTGACCTTTAATACCGATCGCAAGCGATAGTTGGTAATCCGGCACGATTACTCTGGCCATCTTCTCTTGTTCGAATACGATAACCTCTAGCACCTTTGAAGGGCTAAGAGCATTCGCAACATATTCATCCACGCTTTCAGACCAACGAACGATATCGATTTTTTCACCTTTAAGCTCGTTTACGATCGTCTGAACGCGCAGTCCTTTTTGGCCAACACATGAACCGACTGGATCAACCTCGGAGTTACGGGAATGAACCGCAATCTTTGAACGGAAGCCAGCTTCACGAGCAACCGAACGAATTTCTACTACTCCGTCATAGATCTCAGGCACTTCAAGCTCGAACAAACGTTTTAAAAGGCCAGGATGCGTGCGGGATAAAATGATTTGAGGACCTTTAGTCGTGTTCTCAACTTTCGTGATATACGACTTCACGCGGTCACCATGCTTAAACTTATCAGTTGGCATAAGTTCAGTCAAAGGCAATACAGCCTCAACCTTGCCTAGATCCACAAATAAATTGCGAACATCCTGACGTTGAACAATACCGTTAACGATATCTTCCTCTTTATCGATAAAAGCATTATAAATCAGTCCGCGCTCAGCCTCACGAATACGCTGAGTAACAACCTGCTTCGCTGTTTGAGCAGCGATACGTCCGAAATCACGCGGCGTAACTTCAATATCCGCAATATCGTCAAGCTGATAATGAGGATTGATTTCTCTTGAAGCCTCCACTGTAATTTCCAGACGCGGATCTAGTACTTCATCAACAACAGTCTTGCGGGCGTATACTTTGATAACACCAGTATGACGGTTAATATCGACGCGTACATTTTGAGCGGTATTAAAATTTCTTTTGTAGCTGGAGATAAGAGCAGCCTCAATGGCTTCAAGGAGCACATCCTTGGTAATCCCTTTGTCTCTTTCTATTTCTTGTAGTGCTTCAATAAAATCCATACTCATTGGACTGGATTTCCCCCTT
>NZ_JBFTSN010000791.1:0-1094 GCF_056400045.1 Paenibacillus sp. 01L418 | reverse complement strand
GTGTTGGAGTGCCTAATGACGGGTCCGCATTCGGATCGAAGGAGACGCTCGTCACACGAAGATTAGGCGCAAACGACGAACCGGCATTGTTTGATTCAGCTAAAAACACATCGATTAACGAGTTGCTTACACGGTTCGTATAGTACATCACCTTCACCCCGCCATTATCACGCGATACCGTTAAATTGGGCAAAATATTTTGCGATCCTGAAGGGCTATCATCTACTTGAATTGGCGTTGACCATGAAACGCCTTTGTCAGTCGATCGCGAAAGAAATATATGTGCAGAACCTGTACGGTTGTCTTGCCAAGCAGCATAGACGATGCCTTCTCCGTTAAATGGCGAGATATCTACGGCTAAATAAGCAATCGTCAAGACGCGAAAACCAAAGGTTGGAACAGGAAGAGGGGTTGGAACTAACGAGACTGTCGATATGGTAATAATAGGACCATACGTCACTCCCCCATCATCTGATCTGCGCATAAGAAATTGCGGCGTTCCTGGACCATATTGCATCCATCCGACATAAATTTCGCCTGCGGGACCAATTGCGATACTCGATCCAAAATTCGAAACATCTTGAACTTGATTTGTTAACAGAAAGGGGGTAGACCAGGTTATCCCTTGGTCTAGTGATCGCGAAATCAATGTTTCAGAGCTTTGGAAATTGTTGAAATAACGTGTAAAAGCAATATATGCTTGACCAAGATACGGACTGCCATTCGACGTATCTATGCGTATTGACGGCTTGTCGTTATATACCGCGGTGCCAAACCCCTGGTTTACAATGATTGGGGTTGAAAAGGAGGCGCCATTGTTCGTCGAGCGGTACACGATAATGGACGAGTCCCTTACAGGGTTCACATTCAAAGCTGTCGCTGCAACAAGAAACAGATTAGGATAACCGTACGCTGCTACACCATCACCTGATGCCGCGAACCCCGCTGGAGGGGGATTCAGCATCTCGGTGTATGATGCACCGCCATTGACTGACCGGTAGATCGTCGTCATATTATTCCCCGACCGCAGATCATTTGTTGTTACGATGACAGTAGATTGATCCAGTGAATTAAGAGCGATGGAAGGTTCTTGT
>NZ_JBFTSN010000790.1:0-1101 GCF_056400045.1 Paenibacillus sp. 01L418 | reverse complement strand
CGCCTGCATGAAGTCGGAATTGCTAGTAATCGCGGATCAGCATGCCGCGGTGAATACGTTCCCGGGTCTTGTACACACCGCCCGTCACACCACGAGAGTTTACAACACCCGAAGCCGGTGGGGTAACCCGCAAGGGAGCTAGCCGTCGAAGGTGGGGTAGATGATTGGGGTGAAGTCGTAACAAGGTAGCCGTATCGGAAGGTGCGGCTGGATCACCTCCTTTCTAAGGAAATACCCGGACCCGATGAGGTTCGGATAAACTTGGCAGTTTATCGCTTACTCGTTGTCAGTTTTGAAAGAGTAACCGCACCCCAAAAAGTGAAGATAAGCTTTGTAGCTTATACCGATTACTTTTCGGGGACCCCGGAAAACAACTTTCATAAGTCAAGTCATCCGTTTGGTGGCGATGGCGGAGGTGAACCACGCGTTCCCATACCGAACAYGACCGTTAAGCCCTTCAGCGCCGATGGTACTTAGACCGCAGGGTCTTGGGAGAGTAGGACGTCGCCAAGCAGGTGTTATGTTTTACACCTAACAGCAACCGCAAGGTTGTCTGTGATTTAYYTTGCACCTTGAAAACTGGATAACGAAAGAAAAGAATTGCTGAAACATCCTTTAGTTGTTTTTACGTAAGCGAGAGGTGTTTCGAATTGAAGACGGCTTTTGAAGACGTTATTTCTACCTCTAAAGAGGYTATTAATCAAAGAAATAAGGCTTCAAYGACGGATCAATCGAAATCACCACGAGCARTTGGTTAAGCTAGTAAGAGCGCACGGAGGATGCCTAGGCACCAGGAGCCGAAGAAGGACGTGGCGAACAACGATACCGCCCCGGGGAGCCGTAAGCAGGCATTGATCCGAGGATTTCCGAATGGGGAAACCCAGCTGTCGTAATGGACAGTTACTCTCAACTGAATACATAGGTTGGGTAGAGGCATACCAGGGGAACTGAAACATCTAAGTACCCTGAGGAAGAGAAAACAATAGTGATTCCGTCAGTAGCGGCGAGCGAACGCGGATTAGCCCAAACCAAGGAGCTTGCTTCTTGGGGTTGTAGGACGTCTCACATGGAGTTACAAAAGTGTTTGGTAGGCGAAGAGGT
>NZ_JBFTSN010000789.1:0-1105 GCF_056400045.1 Paenibacillus sp. 01L418 | reverse complement strand
CTAATATATAGGGTATAGTGAGGTGCTAAGAAATGATAAAAAAGAAATCACTTTCAGAAATGATCCGAAATTTACGAGCCAATGAAAATATTATAAATTGGACTGAAATAGAGCCTCAAGAGGCAAAAACAAAACCTCTGCCAGAAAGTGTTGATCCAAGAATTAAATCGGCTTTCGCAAAAAGAGGAATAGAGCATTTATATACACACCAGCACTCAGCCTACGAAACGATACGTAAAGGTGAAAATATAGTCGCTGTAACTCCGACCGCTTCTGGAAAAACGCTTTGTTATAACCTTCCAGTGTTACAAGCGATAGCGGAAGACGACGGCAGTCGAGCTTTATATTTATTCCCAACGAAAGCTCTTGCACAAGATCAAAAAAGTGAATTAACTGAAATGATAAACGAAATGGGAATTGATATTAAAAGCTTTACCTATGACGGCGATACTTCGCCTGCTATTCGAACGATTGTAAGAAATGTAGGACATATCGTCATCACGAACCCCGATATGCTGCATTCCGCTATCCTTCCACATCATACAAAATGGGTAAGTTTATTTAGCAATCTTAAATATATCGTTATTGACGAGCTTCATACGTATAGAGGCGTATTCGGAAGTCATGTAGCAAATGTCATTCGAAGGCTCAAACGAATATGCAAGTTTTATGGTAGCGATCCACTGTTTATTTGTACATCTGCCACAATTGCTAACCCTAAGGAACTAGCAGAACAATTGACAGGGAATCCTATGCGATTAATTGATGATAACGGCGCACCAAGAGGGCGGAAACATTTTGTTTTTTATAACCCGCCCATTGTAAATAAGCCGCTCAATATTCGAAAAAGTTCTACTGTAGAGGTTAATCAATTAGCGAAGGAATTTTTGACGAACAAAATACAGACGATTGTTTTTGCTCGCAGCCGGGTAAGAGTAGAAATTATTTTGAGCCATATTCAGGAATTGGTTAAAAATGAAATCGGCACAAAATCCATACGAGGCTACCGTGGCGGCTACTTGCCAAATCAAAGACGAGAAATTGAAAGAGGATTAAGAAACGGCGAAATAATAGGCGTGGTCAGCACAAATGCTTTAGAACTAGT
>NZ_JBFTSN010000788.1:0-1107 GCF_056400045.1 Paenibacillus sp. 01L418 | reverse complement strand
GCTTCCAGTAAACGTCTCTGAATCTGTTGGGGCATCATATTTCATTTTTGTATCAAATCTTCCCCATATTACAGAATCCAATTCTGCATCCAAAATGGTTGCAGCATGTAATATACTCTCCGATTTTAATTCATCCAAGCATTGAAGCAGTGAATTCACCATGCGAGACATCCTTACACATCCCTTTGTCCGGATCGATTACCGCGCAATAGCTTCAAGCTCATCAAGGAATGAATCCTTTCATACTATTTAGGACATGATATCCATTGTGACTACGGTAAATGTAGCAGCTGTCATTAAAACGAAGGAGTGAAATTAAATGACTAAAAATGAAGAACTCAATCGAAATCTTGATTCTGACCAAAATAGTAACAATACGGATGGAGCTGACATCGGAAAAGCTGTAGGAACGGCGGGTGGTATTGCTGCAGGTGCAGTCGTAGGCTCTGCTTTGGGTCCTGTTGGAACTGTTGTTGGCGGTATCGTAGGCGCAGCATTGGGAAATAAGGTTGGAGAGGCTGCTGACGATAACAACGACGAAGCACAACGAAAGGATTAAAATGGTTAGTCACAAGCTTCAGTTGGGTATTAGATGTGTGAATGCAATTAAAATTGTTTTGAGATGGTTAAAATAAATAATTCTTCACTTCCTAATGCTGCATTTCGAATTAAATCGAATATGCAGCATTATTTGTTTTTAAATTAGGTGAAAATCTAATTATCAATGGCAAAATAAGCTATGCAATTAGTTATCATCAGCAAGCATCAGGTCAATATCAACAGTTAAACCAAGAACTCAATAATGCAAAAATACTTGAACAAACGTGAAAAAAAGCTGCACAAATTAATCAAGAGGTGGGGACTGACCCCCATTTGTGAGACAGGGATCAAAACACCTTTCAAGTTTAAACGGCCAATCGCCTATAATCAACCGGCGACTGGTTATTTAGTTTCGTTTGAATACGAATTGCGTTATAGTAAGTGATGTAGTCTCGAACGGTCTGTTCAACGATTGCAGTCGTTGTATGGGTCAACCCTTCGAGGTAGAACGTTTCAGACTTTAGTGTGGAATGAAACGATTCAATGGGGGCATTATCAGCGGGCGTT
>NZ_JBFTSN010000787.1:0-1109 GCF_056400045.1 Paenibacillus sp. 01L418 | reverse complement strand
GGCATGGATACTGAACGGTGTGATGCCTTCCACAGCTGTTCACCTTCAGAAGCGTCCACAGGTGCAAGCTCACAGCCAAACAGTAACGCCAGAATAGAGTCTCGCTCCACTGTCTTCACACCTGTAAATGCCTTTTCCGCCCACTGCGTGCCATAGGCCGTATTCAGCAGCGAACGATAGAGCTCATCACCAAAAATATCCAGCGCTATTTCATAATAAGGCGCATAAGTATGAATGCCGCCCGCGCTTCCTGCATCATTGAAAGAAGGCATATAGCCATTTGGCACTATCCAGTGAACCGGATAATCAAACATCGATTGGAGGCCAGACTCTTGCCAAATATCCCAAGGCGTTCCTTCCGCCATAAGCGCGTAGTTCAGCAGCGACTTGAACGCATAAAAATGATACTGAACATTCCCCTCATACCACAGTCCGTCAGCAAAGCGGCCCCGCTTCATTTGGTCATGCAGCCCATACTCTCCTGAGAGTCCGGCATGAATAATCCCCTCATCGTTCAGCAAAATGCCAATGGACGCGATCGCGGAAGTAATCAGCACCGCATGGTTATGGATTTGCTCCTCTTTGTGCGCGATTAAAAAATGTACGCAAGGCTCCAGCAAGCCATAACGGATATGCGCCTCTTCCTCTTCAGACAACGAAGCCCGAATGAATTGAAAGCCTACGGACAAATCAATAATCCAGTGCGCCTCGTCAAGTGTCTGTGCAAACAACTTACCCGGACCGTTGTACGGGATGCTCCCGTGAATCTTATACCCTTCGTAATTGTCTGCATAAGACAGAAGAAACTGCTTCGTTTGATGGAGCAGCGCTTCATCCGGCTCTATAGCGTGAAGCATCGCCATATGATAAACCGCGCGGCCTATATTCGCATGCACAAAAGATGTCCATGCAGAGTCAAAGGGTTCGCCAGACCATACTGTGCCGCATACCGGACAGACATGCGTGTGCGGCTGCCCCCAATCAAAGGAGAGCTTCGCCCCGTCATGATGGCAGTAATACTGATGCATCCATTCTCCATATTCCACCGGACCTATCGTATACGAGATGCGTGATGCCTCTTCCGCTTCCTGTCGCAGCAGCCGCATAGC
>NZ_JBFTSN010000786.1:0-1119 GCF_056400045.1 Paenibacillus sp. 01L418 | reverse complement strand
GTCAAGAGATGAAGAAATTCGTACTGATTTCTTTATCGTTGTTTCAAAGCATACGACTGCCGAGAATACGCTAAAAGTATTAACAAAGCTGGAAACGATCCCCGCGGTCAGTCTGTTCTCTACTCTTCAGACTTCTGAGCAGCAATGGGCTCCAACAACAACGGTTACATTGGATGAGCTTATTACTACACTCGTGAGCGAAGGAAGAGATCCTGTATTAACAGGTCTTGTTGTTTTGGGAGACGAGCAAATAGGGCAAGAAAAGAGAAATATGGAGAAGGTTCTGACCCCAACTACATTGCAATATTCGGGACTCGCGGTATTTAAGAAGGATAAGTTGATTGGTTGGCTAAATGAAACTGAAAGCAAAGCATACAACTATATTAGCGATGAAATTAAAAGCACGGTTGGTTTTGTTGCTTGTCCACAAGGCGGAAAAATTACGTTCGAGGTCATTCGGTCTAAGACAAAGGTCAAAGGCAGCGTAAAGAATGGACAACCTCAGATCGATATTGAAGTACGAATAGAAATTAATATAGGGGAAGTACAATGCTCCATAGATTTGTTGGAGACGAAAAATATTGCAGAAGTAGAAAGGCTAGCAAACAGCAAAGTGGAAGGTTTCATTGACGCGACAGTAAAAAAAGTGCAGAAAAAATACAAAGTTGATATTTTTGGATTTGGGGATGTTATTCATCGTTCGAATCCTAAAGATTGGAGAAAGCTCAAAAAAAATTGGGATCACACTTTTGAGACGATGCCAGTAAATGTGAAGGTAAATCATAAGATTCGACATTTAGGTACGGTGTCTAATTCCTTTCTGGAAGACATGAAGAAAGAGGAGTGAAGATGCACATATGGTACCTATCATAGTGATCCTTGTAGCGGTCGCTTTAATTATTGCCATTGATGTTCCTGCGCTATTAAGAGGAAAATCAAAAAAAGAATTATGGATATTTTCCATTCTTCTGCTGTTTGGGACTGTAATAGGCATTGCTCAAGCTTTACATATTGGACTCCCCAACCCTTTGGATGGGATTATCTACATATATAATCCTGTTTCACACTTATTGGACACATGGTTAAAATAAAGCTGTCTAAAATATAGAATGTCATCTG
>NZ_JBFTSN010000785.1:0-1119 GCF_056400045.1 Paenibacillus sp. 01L418 | reverse complement strand
CTTTATATGCCAAAGTATAACGCTAAGCTTGGAAAACACGAATCGAACCGATTTTAGCAGCAAACTGCAAGTCATAGCTGTAGCCAGCRCAATCCAAAAACTGTCCCACCAAGCTAAATTGCCAATATGTGCGGTGTGAGCTCCAAATTGAAGGGCAGTGTTTAACGTTTCGCCAAGTACCGCTCCCCAGACGATCATCCCAAATTGATGTTTTACATGCGAGGTAAACGCGCCGCAAAAAATTCCACAAAGCAAAGGAGCATCCCAGCTTGGATCAATCCAATGAAAAACGGGATCAAAGCTATACATTTTGCGGATGAAACCCCAAATGACAGCAATCATTATTGTACACAATATTAAGTACCCTAGATAACTCCAATCCTCGGCTTTCTTAAATGCGAGTATGCCTAACAGCAATAGAAGACAAACACTCATATGGAGCTCGACCTGAATATGGCCATGTAACGGCTTCCACCAAAACGAAACAACCATCAGTGCGATTAACGCAATGCTAAGAAGCGACAACATACGACGGCTAATATCGGGAGCTATAAACGGCTTCCAGCCTGTCGTAATAAGAATAAACATAATAATCATAATCCAAATCGACATATATCCGGGATTCAACGTTATCTCACCTCTTGTACCCCCTATTATGCACCAAAAAAAAGGAGCTATTCCTGCGAGTTTTCGCAGAAATAGCTCCTTTTTGTAAATATAAGAAAGTATATCATTTGCTTCTACTTATCTTACATTTCTCCGTCAAAGCTGCCTCAGCATCCAGAGGACGCTGAAGGCGTTTTTGATTGATATAAAAAGATATTATTTAAGGTTTTTAAGCTTGTCGCCGAAACGCTCTGCAAGTGAGTAGCTCATGCTCTCATTGCTCAAGCTTACATTCGGGTTATCGATTTTCTCGATTTTTGGTGAACGTGGTGCACGATCAGGTCTAGCGCTAGGAGCTGGTTGCTCAGGCGCTTCTTCTGTTTCTTTGATGCTTAGGCTAACGCGTTTTTCAGCAGGGTTAAAGTCAAGAACTTTCGCTTGAACTTCTTGGCCTTCTTGAAGAACTTCGTTAGGTGTAGCAATGTGACGGTGTGCGATTTGCGAGATGTGAAC
>NZ_JBFTSN010000784.1:0-1121 GCF_056400045.1 Paenibacillus sp. 01L418 | reverse complement strand
TCTTTAATCTGTCCGCCGAAGCCTGGAAAAGCTGGTAAAAGTCTATCCCCTACGATATCCAGCCACGAAGAAAATCCAATTGAATTACTAGTCATCGTAACTATATTTTTGCTTTGATTATCTTTTAGCGCTAACAACGCTGATTCGGACCGATCATAACGAACGGTAACGAAAATAAAATCGTATATATCGTCATTTTCGAGCGTATCGATGACATTCACTTGTATCGATCTAACTGTATCTTTTTCTTTATATTGCAGGCCATTTTCTCTTAATGATTTAAATCTATTAGAATGTGCAAACAGGGTAACGTCAAACCCTGCTTCAATAAGCTTAATTGCGTACATGCTCCCGATGACACCTGCACCAAAAATTAAAATTCTATCTTGTTTTGCTGACATTTAAATCACTCCTACTTATTAACTTTCCTTTTTGATTATCAGACAACATGTTGTATGATGTGATTATAAATCTTCATTATTCCTTGATCAACCATCAGTTTTTTATTATTTGTCGGATGATATTCTTATCGCTAGTAGGAGGGAAACATGAAAAAGCAACCCCAAATAACGGAGAAAACAAGACAAAAATTTGTAGAAGTTTTTTGTGAGTTATATAGCCAAAAGCCGATTGAGAAAATTTCGGTTCAGGAAATTGCGAATAAGTCAGGATATAACCGCAGCACCTTTTATCAATACTTTATCGACATTTACGAATTGTTAGACTCTGTTGAAAATGACTTATTGAATGAAATGAAAAAAGAATTGGAAAACAAAGAGCTATCGATGCATACGGTTCAAGATACGCTCTATTGTCTGGACAAAAGAGAACATCTCCTGGTTCTTAATGCCCTTTTGGGTGATTATGGAAGTGCCCGTTTTTTAAAACGCTTAAAAAATGAAATCACTTTGAATCAATTAGAATTAAACATTCCGCAAAACCATTCCATAACGCCATACTTAATTGAGTTTTACCTGACAACTTCCCTTTCTTTATTTCGTCTTTGGCTCCAGCGTCAAAAGGATTTATCGTCAGAACAATTTTTCAATTTAGTGGAGAACCTATATTCAAGCGGGATTACGCCCTATTTTAAAGAATGAGTCTGTCATTCAAACCAAAAG
>NZ_JBFTSN010000783.1:0-1123 GCF_056400045.1 Paenibacillus sp. 01L418 | reverse complement strand
TTACTAAAATGCCGAAAACCGGCTTCGGCGGCGCCAGCGAACAAGCTGAATAAACAGTAAAAAACGAGGGGATCTACTCTCCCCTCTCTTACTAACTTTGAAAAAGTTTATATTGCAATTGATAGCTGCAGCTATTTTTGCCGGGTGTACAGCCTGCAGCTACTCAAATGATCAAGATCATGGTATTAAGCCTCAAATAACAACAACAAAATCTGAGTATAATGAACCCATTGTAAAAGCAGAAACCATGCCGAGTCCACCGCCTACAAATCATAATCAAATCATTCCGAATACAATTTCTAAAGTAAAATTAGAGGGAATCGTACCCATTAAACTTTCCATTCCCGCTCTAGAAATCGATGCGATCATAGATCCAGTCAGCATAACAGAAAACGGCCAAATGGATGTTCCATCAAGCACCAAGAGGGTAGGGCTATTATCTAATGGCATTCTTCCTGGCATGGTCGGCAATTCAGTTATAGATGGACATGTTGACAGCCATACAGGACCAGCCGTATTTTACAGATTAAAGAACATAAAATTAGGTGACATGATTTCAATAAAAAGTAAAGAGGACTGCACCATCGATTTTAAAGTGGAATCGATTGAAATATTCAAAACATCCGAGGCTCCACTTTCGAAAATTTTTGGTCCCGCGGACGAGTCTCGTTTAAATTTAATTACATGCACTGGTAAATTCAATCGTAAAAATCAAGAATACTCAGAACGGCTCGTCGTTTTTGCAAAACGGCACTCCGATAAAAAAATATGCAAATCTGCAAGCAGCTAAAACCCATGATCTGATTCAGTTGAATAGTGGAGGTCAAAACGACGCCATTAATTGAATCATTGATGGGTTTTTTCTATGGTATTCATCCTTCTAACCGCATATGTACATTTACTTTTTTATCATATCCCTCTCCTACCTATTTCCTTCTAATAGTCACATGACATAGAAACTATGCCTCTGTAACAAACACACAAACACTTAAATAGATACAAACATATCTTATATAGCAGTCAAATAAGAGGAGGTTTTTAAATAATGGCTCATAATATCGGTATTATCCTCGTTCTTTTCATTCTTTTGGTTATTGTCGCTTGCAGCTGCGGTGTCTTCGGT
>NZ_JBFTSN010000782.1:0-1126 GCF_056400045.1 Paenibacillus sp. 01L418 | reverse complement strand
CATTCCGCCTCTCTGTGTTTCTCAATAATCGAACATAATCTTATTATAATATAATCTGCCTCGCTTCCCGCAAATCAAAGAAATGCACTCCTGTTTTACAGAAGTTTTTGCAGTAGCTAGAATACTATCCATCCCAATTCCATATAAAAAAAGCCGTAGACCAATGGTTTCCCATGCCTACGGCTACTGCTAATGCTACTACAGCACTTCTGAAGAAGYGCTTTACTTGTTTGTCATTTCGATGAACTGATCTACATCAACAGCTGTCAATGCAACCGCCTCGCGCCAGAAGTCCATCTCTTCCACATTTACGCCAAGATGCTCTTTTGCAAGCTGCTCTACGGTCATGCGGCCAGTGTCACGAAGCAATGCAACATACTTGTCTTTGAAATCTGAACCTTCCTTCAGTGCCCTTGCATAAATACCCGCGCTGAATAGATAGCCGAATGTATAAGGGAAGTTGTAGAAAGGAACATCCGTTAAGTAAAAATGTAGCTTCGATGCCCAGAAATGAGGATGCACCTCACCTAGCGTATCGCAATAAGCTTCCCGCTGTGCATCTTCCATTAAGGAATTAAGCTCTTCAACGGATACTAAACCTTCGCTGCGACGCGCATAGAAACGAGTCTCGAATAAAAAGCGCGCATGAATGTTCATAAAAAATGCAACAGACCGCTGAATTTTATCTTCAAGCAATCCAAGCTTCTCCTCGTCCTCCGTTGCTGTTTTAAGTGCTTGATCCGAAACGATCAGCTCTGCAAACGTCGAAGCGGTCTCAGCTACATTCATCGCATATTCTTGCGACAACGCTGGCAGATCGTTCATGACATGCTGATGGTAAGCATGACCCAGCTCATGCGCAAGCGTCGAAATATTCGAAGCCGTACCTGAATACGTCATGAATACACGAGTTTGACCACTCTTTGGAAAAGCGGTGCAGAAGCCGCCTGGACGCTTCCCTGGACGATCCTCAGCCTCAATCCAGCCATCTTTGAAGGCAAGCTCCGAGAATTCCGCCAGATCGGGACTAAACGTCTTGAACTGCTCGATTATAAAAGCTGCCGCTTCGTCATAAGGAATTGTTTTTGTCGCAGCTCCGATTGGCGCTTCTACATCATGCCAGTCC
>NZ_JBFTSN010000781.1:0-1127 GCF_056400045.1 Paenibacillus sp. 01L418 | reverse complement strand
ATTGGAGGCAATTAGGAATGAATACGCAGCTGCATAACTGGAATGACCATCCCGTGCTGCCGTTTATACGGCTTTGCTATCGCTTTAAAGAAACGTCATTTTTTCAAGGTGAACGGCGTCTGCTCGATTATTTGTTTTTATATATGGAAGAAGGCCGTTATTTGCTTACGGTTGAGGGGGTTGAATATGAGCTGCTACCTGGCGACTTTGCACTTATTCAGCCTGGAATGCTCTTCACAACGAGAGGATATGGGAGCTGCGTAGTACCAAACACTCATCTTGATTTTTTTTATAATCCGAACCGAGAAAGAAGCTTTGTAACGACGCCCGGCCAGACAAACTTGGAGCCGTATTCGGATTTGAAGCAGCCGCAGTTAAACGAATTTCCAAACCTGCAGCTGCCCGTCAAGCTGAAGCCGCGACATCCAGAATCGTTCAAAAAGCTGCTGAACCAAATGATTGAGCATTTTAGCCACAACGACATACAAAACGTGCTGCATGCCCAAAAGCTGGCAATGGAGCTGCTCCTTCTATTAATCGGCGACTTTGAGACGACAGGCTCTTTGGCATTCGAGGATCAGCAGTTCGTAACAAAGATGAAAGCTTTTATTTCCTTTCACCTATCTGGAACAATCACGGTGGAGTCGATGGCGAAGCATGCAGGATATTCCGAATCCCATTTCAACGTTATTTTTCATCACTATTTTGGAGCAACGCCCCATCAGTTTCTCGTTCATTTACGTTTGGAGAAAGCAAGCGAGCTGTTAGCCACAACCGGACTTAAGCTCGACTTAATTGCGGAGTATTGCGGATTCGCCAACGCCTCACATTTCTCGAAAGCGTTCAAGAAAAGTTATGGCCTATCACCAAGGGAATTCAGAAATGCGCAAGAAAAATCCTTTTCATAAAATAAAGGCAGTCTAAAACACCGATTACGTGTTTGAGACTGCCTCTTCAATATATTTATACTTCCTTGCCTTCAGTACGCTCATAATAACGTCCAATTTCAATTACTAATGCGCCCATTCGCTCCAGCTCGGGAACGATGATTCTTTCCACGCCGTACTCCTTCAAAACTGCAGCCGTTACTTTACCTACTGCGGCAGCCACGATATGCTGATTAAAGA
>NZ_JBFTSN010000780.1:0-1143 GCF_056400045.1 Paenibacillus sp. 01L418 | reverse complement strand
CTTCTGTTGTCTTAGGCTCTGTTGCCCCAAGAGTTTTCAAGAACTTGCCGTTGTACCACATCGGACCGCGGTACCAGACTGCTGCTAAGTCAACGTTCGGCAGCGCATAAATATGTCCATCTGGCGTGGTGAACGACTTGCGGATGTCCGGATTATCATCAAAGATCTTTTTAATATTTGGCGCGTAGCCTTCATCAATATATTTTTCAAGAGGAATAAGAACACCTTGAGTTCCGTAAGTGACTTGTTCTGCAGGTTTCAGATCCGCTGCATAGAACATATCCGGCAAATCTCCGCTTGCAAATACTAGATTTTTCTTGGTCGCAAAGCTGTCGATCGGGGCGTTCTGGTATTCCAGCTTAATGCCTGTCAGTTTCTCCATCTCTTGTAGTACAGGCATTTTGTTCCAGTCAGCAACGCCAACGTCCTGTGACATCATCTTCAAGGTAATCGGTTTACTGACAACCGGAAACCCTTCTTTGTTAACCCCGTCAGCCGTATTGGACGCGGACGTTTTGGAACCTGTATTGCTGCTATTCGTTTTCTCCTCATTGTTCGGCGAACCACATGCCGCTAATACGGAAGCAAGTAGCGTAATGCTGAGTAACAAAGATGATGCTTTTTTTAGCTTTTTCATCCTAAACCCTCTCCCTTTTTTAAAATTATTTATGAGCAAAATCAGCCCTTAACGGAACCAATCATGACACCTTGCACAAAGTAACGCTGAAGAAATGGATAAACGGCGATAATCGGTGCTGTCGCAACGATAATAACAGCGTATTTGACCAGCGCAGCGATTTCAGCTTTGTTATTAAGAGCTGATGCTGATGAAGCATCAATTACGCCCCCGCCCTGAGCCGACATCTCCTGCAACACAAGAATTTGCCGCAGCACGAGCTGCAAAGGATATTTTGCGGCATCATTCAAATAGATGAGTGCCGAGAAGTAGCTGTTCCAGTTGCCAACACCATAGAACAAAGCCATAACGGCAATGATTGGCATTGACAGCGGCAAAATGATTTTGACGAACAGCCGCAGGTTGGTGCACCCGTCAATTTGGGCAGCCTCTTGCAGTTCTTTTGGTATAGAGGATTGAAAAAACGTGCGCGCTACAATGATGTTCCAGATTGAAGCGGCCGAAGG
>NZ_JBFTSN010000779.1:0-1155 GCF_056400045.1 Paenibacillus sp. 01L418 | reverse complement strand
ATGTTTTAGATCGTGTTGAAAAATATATGATTATGTTTACGATGTTTTCTTGCACTTTATAATTAAAAAATGGATTGGAAGTGCATTTTTCGTGTTCTTATTTGGCTCGTCAATTTCTGAAATCTCTACTAGTCCATATTTTTCAAAATCTTGTTTTATGGAATCATCATCATAAAAATACATTTTTACACCTTCCATAATCTCGAAATAGTCTTTATCCAATTGTTTGCCCTTTCCAAACATTGGGGCTTTTTGTGAAACCGTTGTAAAAACCAAATATCCATTTGGCTTTAACTGATCATAACAATCTTGAATAAACTTTTCTCTCTCGCTATTATCCAATAAGTGAATAAGCGCATGACTGAATATACCATCATAGAGCTTGTTATCAAAGGGCATATCCGTTACTGAACCATGTAAAATACTAATATCAAGCCCGTTTTCCTTCGCCAAATCAATCGCTGTTTTTGAAATTTCTATACCTGTTACATTTATTCCATTGTCAATAAAAACCTTTGCATTTCTGCCATAACCAATACCTGGAATCAGTATGTCCTTAACATTCTTTTCAAGGAAAAAGTCCTTTGTTGCGATTGCGGAGTCTGTAGGTTCAAATCCCCACATCGTTTGTTTTTCTATAAAACTTGATTCCCAAAATTCCGTCATATCTCTATCTCCTTTATGTCTTAAATTAAATGTTATCTTGTTAGCCATTACAATATTTCGATATACCCTTCAGTTCCATGCACCCGTATTCGTTGTCCATCTTTTATTAATGTGGTAGCATTCTCTACCCCAACTACTGCTGGTAAGCCATACTCACGCGCGATAACTGCCCCATGAGTCATCAGCCCACCAACTTCGGTAACTAGACCTTTAATGGATACAAACAATGGTGTCCAGCCAGGGTCAGTAAAGGAAGTGACTAAAATATCTCCATCTTCTAAGTCAGCATCCTCCATACTTAAGATAACACGTGCTCGTCCCTCGATTACTCCAGAAGAAACAGGCAGACCTGCAATAGCCTCGGTTGGGAGATTTTCCCGTTCATACTTCCCTGCAATGATTTCGCCATCAGATGTAATAACTCGTGGGGGAGTCAGTTTTTCATATCGTTTATATTCGTCTTTTCGATTGTTGATGATCTGGTAATCC
>NZ_JBFTSN010000778.1:0-1164 GCF_056400045.1 Paenibacillus sp. 01L418 | reverse complement strand
TTATCGTACATATCCTGGAATATCCGGATCAATTGCTGGCCAAGCTCCGTTATAGCTTCCAGCGACTCGTCGGGGGCTGTTTCCAAGAACAGCAACGCTTGAAACTCATTCAAGTGAATAAAATCGACGTTGCGATGAATGAGTTCGCCCAACTGCTCTTCAATATCGAGATCAAGCCGATCGAAAAAGCGTTTACGAGAATCCAGCATCAGCATCCGCATGTAAGGATACTTATCGAACCTGCCGGCAGGCACCTTCAGATCTCGTTTGTCATCCGTCTCCTCTGCCTTGCTGAGTATAATATCGGTAAGCTGCTTCTGCTTTTCGTATCTGACTTCCTTCAAATAGGCAGCTTCTAGCTTTTCCTGCTGAACCTTCAATTTCAACGCTTCCTCGCAAAGCTGGATGATCTCGGTCATATTTTTAATAAATTCGCTAACCTGCACAGGTTTTAATATATAATGGATTGCCTTCAGATCGATTGCCTTCTGTGCATACTCGAACTCACCATAGGCGCTCATAAACATCGTTTTGATAGACTTACCTAGTTCACGAACCTTCTCTGCTAGCTGTAATCCGTCCATCCCGTTCATCCGGATATCGGTGAGCAGGATGTCTATATCATGGGTTTCGATATACAAGAGAGCGCTTTCACCACTGTCAGCTTCAAAGATCTCCAAATGCAGTCCATATTTATCAACGAGAAACCTAACGCCGTCCCGTTCGAACTTGTCATCATCAACAACAAGCATTTTTAACAAGTACATCACCACATTTCGCCAGAAATATTTTCAACGGAAGTTTACCACTAACATAAGCTATTCATATACCAATACAGTACTATACTTTCCAGTTCATTAACAAACACATCTTTGCCAACCAGATTAGGGTTCAATGTTCTTCGAAAATTTCTCTCATTTTGGAATCGTGCTTTCACCCGCCTTTTAGTTAGATCAAGCATTTAAGCGACTAACAGACGAAGATAAACTCCTGATTCATTCTGACCAAGGCTGGCACTGCTAAATGAAACCGTATCGGCATGCCTTTGAAGAACATGGTATCAAGCAAATGATATCCCCCAATGAACTATCAAAATATATCGATTATTACAATCACAAGAGTATTAAGACAAAATTAATAGGAATGAATCCGGTACTGTACCGG
>NZ_JBFTSN010000777.1:0-1170 GCF_056400045.1 Paenibacillus sp. 01L418 | reverse complement strand
GACGTGAACAATTAGAGGCGGTGACGAGTTTGTTCTTTTCTAGACTGGGATTAAATTTCTCAGATTGAAACACACTGCGCTACCAAAGGAAATAGAAGGAAATGAATCCTCGTATCTAGAAGACATACAGACTGTGCGCATGACGCGGCAGACTGTATGGAGGGGATAAGCTTGATGCAAAAGCAAGGCAGAATTGCGTTTCTGTGGATGAATTACTTTTTGTTAGGGATAAGCGTTTTGTTTTATATTGTTCTCCTGCGGGCACCGAGCGTCTTTTTGGAGGGAGCTGCTGCCGGAATGATTGTGTATGGTGGATGTTACGGGTTGATCCGTATCGGGTGGCAGAGGGTTGTCAGAGGGGCGCTGCTTGCAGTATTCTTTTCCATATTTGCTTTTGCATTGTACACAGTATGGTATGTTCTACAGAAGCTCTAGTATCTGCATAACGGTAAAGCATCATCACTCCTTGTAAAAGCCCTCTTCAGTATGCAAGAACGTAAGAGGGCTTTCGCTGGTGGCTCTTTCTAATTTATAAAAATGAATTGATTAGCAGGTTCATTACGCTAACGGGCAACGATAGTTCAATAAAAACACGGAAGTAGCCGACCACAATGGTTGGCTGCTTCATTACGCTAACTGGCAGTTTAGCGCAACTTCCACCTTCTGGAAGCGTAGTGGCCTCAAGAATTAGAAATGACTTTATGGATGTGGTATCACTTGTCTTACAGCATAACTAAACGTATTTCGTATGTCTTAATTGTAATCGGAGTGTTGTTGTTTATCTTTGGCCTGTGGCAATACATGCCAAAGTCATTTTCATCTCAAACGCCAAATAGTGTGATTATGTCAATAATTGCAAAAAGGATAACATTTCCTATCTTGGGTCTAATGTTAACGGTTATTGGTTATTGGTTATGCGTTTTTGAAATTCGTTCGAGAAATTGAAGTAGAGATTCAATTGCTTAGAGATGAACTAAGTCGATTAACTAAGGTGGTCGAAGTGCAAGGAAAAGATACAAAATAACCTCATTCATTCAATACCACAGACCAACTGCTACGCTAACGGTAAAAGATAGCACCATGACAATAGGCTACCAGCACCATGGGTAGCCTTTCAGACAACGGGAAAGTTATGCTTAATATCTTCATGAATCCATCGGTGAAATAATG
>NZ_JBFTSN010000776.1:0-1177 GCF_056400045.1 Paenibacillus sp. 01L418 | reverse complement strand
GGATTGGTACTCGAGTTGTTTCGGGCTTGGCTTAATATTAGAATTAACTGTCATTTTAAGCACCTCTTCTTCATTGATGGAGTATTTTTATTCACACTAGGAAATAAGCTACTAACACAATTTCACTTTATTGTGATATTCATTCGAGCTAACACGAGTATATTCCTTGAATTATTAAAAAACTAAACCAAATTCCGATACCCTGCCTCTAGAAATAAAGACCACTGGAACTCAAATTGTTTTGGGCGCAGATTGTTGGGAGTTTCATAATTTTTTGAAAAACTCCAGCTTGTATATTGAATCTACTTTTTCCAGTACATTTCGACTTTCCTGCATGAATTTTACAAGCGTAATTTTCCCCTTGTTGATGAAGACACCCGTTTTCCCCCTATCCACTCCGAATGCAGCTTTATAAAGTCGCGCCCCCCCCCATGCTTGGAGCGGAAAAGAAAAGATTGCGAATCGGAATCATGTATATTGGCATCCCCGAACTTCCGTTGGGTCCTGGGCAAACACTCCTTATTTCGATACCTTCTGCAGAAGTTGACTGTGATGACATAATTTCCACATAACGTCACATGTCATAAATGATAAAAAACCGATTATCGTGAATAGATTGCATCCTTGACGCTCTTTCTCTTATCAAGCTCGTTTCGTTTAGCCCATGTGCTTTTACGGAGGTTTTTTTCTTCCAAGAGGGTGCTTCATTCATATCTTACGTTAAAGATAACCGTCCAACCCCTAGCACCCTACTAGCCAAATCCACTAGCTCGTGATCCAACTCGACTGTGACAGGTCCTATTCGCCGTTGCTCACGCCACTCTCGTAGATCCTCTTCCGTTTCCAGCTTCAGCTCTGCAATCTCTAAAGCTCGGTCGAACACATACTTTGAAGTGTACAAGAGCGTATAGATCCCTCGTCCCCCCGGAATGATCGGCTTATCCCGCTTTACCCACTCTCCTACCGTAAACTTCACATACAGTTTTTCTTCCGTGCCCGATCTTGCTGGTCGCTCGGTAATCTCCTTGCGCCGCACGACCTTCCAGTCCGAGATTTTACCGTACCAGTGAATACCCGTTTCCCCGCGTGGCTCAAACTTCTTTATCGACTGATAGAGTGCCACGTATTCTAGCTGAGTAAGCAGCTTGTGATCGGAGATATTCTCAAGCGGTACATG
>NZ_JBFTSN010000775.1:0-1180 GCF_056400045.1 Paenibacillus sp. 01L418 | reverse complement strand
ACCTAATGTTGAAGCCCCGAGCCAAATTTTTGATACACCTGCGATTCTAGCTTCATCAACTAATTTATTTAACAAAGTCGTAGCTATCCCTTGTCCACGGTAATTTTCTTTCGTATACATATTCGTGATATAGCCCATTTTACCACTCTTACTTGTGAATGAAGGCGGGAAATCATAGAAGATAATTGCACCCGTAGCAATAGTTTCTTCATTGTCTTCAACGATCCAYTCGATTAACGAACCATCACTCATCTTATTGTGAAAAAAAGAATTGAGTTCGCTATCAATATCTTGATTCGGTTCRATCCCTTCATCAACTAATTGCTTTTTTCTTAGATGAACCAATTGATGAATATCATTCATATTTGCTTTACGATAGTACATCTACTCACCGCCCCAACAAATGTATATATTGCTGAACGGAGTGTAGCATATTTCACAGTGGAAGTCACCGACTAACATAAACATAGAAAAGCTTGCAAGTTCGTGTTGACCATCTTGCTAGCCTAATACCATACAAATATTCAAATCTTCTATATCAAAGATCTAAAATGCAGTTTGAATCGGAAGAGGCGCCTTCTTCATACCAAGCAGGAAAGTTCGTTCCCCATACATTGTTATGCAAGTTCACATGCATTACGCCTTTGAGTGGGGGAAAGGAATGATCAAACTGTAAAAATCTTCGTTCACCGGGGCATACAAGCGCTGCATCCAATGTTTCAATTGCTAAAGAAAGCAATAAAAATAGCCCGATTATTAGCATGGTGGTATTAAAATAAAATATTTCTTTCTATGCACATTCATCCCCTCCCTTTTGTTTAATATTAACAAAAACACCACCCTCATGTTCAACTAAACTGCCCGTTAGTTGAACAAAAGACTGCCATGCGGCAGCCCTGTCTGTACTTAACTATCGTTACCCGTCCCTCGGTTTTAAGGGTTTATCTCACATATACTCACTCATTCGCAGGATTTCATCACCTTGGATTAGGTCGATTTTAAGAAACAGCACAGGTGATACCGGTTGAGGTGGTGGGCTGGGCATGCGGAAATAGAGGAACTATTAGGAAATATTCCCCAGGTAGTTTCTACTGCACGCATACTCCACAATCCCTTGGAGGTTCACCCTCCCAAATCTCAACGGGTCACCCAAATCTCAACGGGTCACTGCCCTTACATT
>NZ_JBFTSN010000774.1:0-1181 GCF_056400045.1 Paenibacillus sp. 01L418 | reverse complement strand
TAGTTTCCCTTCTTCGGTAAAGTCTTTTTCCCGTCCACCAGCGGTTACAGCTAGGGCGGTTTTTCGATTTCTTAATTTATCGCCCTTTGACCCGTATGCCCACCCGTAAGTTAGCACCTCGTCAAGCCATTGTTTAAGCAGCGGTGGAGAACTGAAMCAGTAAACAGGGAACTGCAAAACTAAATTGCTATGCGCTTCAATCAACTGTTGTTCCTTTTCCACGTCGATTTTTCCGTCGGGATAGGCTCCGTGCAAATCGTGAACCGTATATTTGTCGGGATATTTACGAAGCTCATCCGCCCAGCTTTTATTGACGATGGATGCTTCCATGTTTGGATGTGTAATGATAATAAGTGTTTTCAATGTATTGCCCTCCTTGAGCGGTATTTGTTTCTGAACTAGAGTATAGATCGCATCGCCGTATTGCGGAAGTATGCACTTTTAGTTCACCTACTTACCATAAGGTAAGTACTGTACCGAACAGTTAGTCCCAAAATGTTAATCAAATCTTTTAAAAAATCTATACTGATTTGAATGGGAAATGGAATGCTTAATGTAGTCAAGGAGAGAATGTTGAGGAGAATCTGAGGGTTAAGATCTCGCAGTTTTGAGTATAAAAACAAAAAAAGCCTTGATTATCAAGGCTTCCGAAGTTTAAGTTATGGTGATCTGAACAGGGTTCGAACCTGTGACCCCTACCCTGTCAATGTAGCCCTTCAGGTATCCTTATGTAATTTGCAATGCTCGGAAGCCTACTCTCATAAGGATTTCGGTCATCAATTATTTCCGAATGTTTCCCTTGATTTCCAAGCGTTATTAGAGGTTTGCTACCACAGCGCTACCACGGTATTGATCACTGGCTCTTTGCTGCTAGTATGTTGAACGCATAATCCTTTAATTTAATCATGTAGTCACAGTCACATTTTTGGTCGCCAATGCCTACTCCCCGTTTTCATACACCCATGATTTACTCAGACATAGCAACATGTGTTTTCTCTGTTCAGATTTTTGAATTTACTGGATACGTACTTATATTTAGAATAATTCGTTCAGTGGGGGGATAATATCCAAGACAAAGAGTACACAACAAATTGTTATTACGGTTAAGGCAATCAATGCCCTATTTAGAAACTTGGTTATTGACCTATGATCACTTTCATTGCTATGGTACACTATGATCC
>NZ_JBFTSN010000773.1:0-1190 GCF_056400045.1 Paenibacillus sp. 01L418 | reverse complement strand
GTGCTACAGCTCGGAAGCACGTTTGAAACAAGCGAACCGAGTTTCGGAAAACCTGTTGTATGAAGCGGAAGCATTGTCTAGTGTGTCCGCGTTGTGGACTTCATCCAAGTATTATGGCAAGCAATTAGAAGAAGCTTGGAGAAAAACTTTGTTTAATCAATTTCACGATATTTTGCCGGGAACAGGCATTCCAGAAACGCGTGATCATGCACTTGGAGCGTTCCAAGAAATATCCGCCATGGCTAATAGCAAACGAAGCGCTGCTATGCGCAGTCTTGCTGCGCGCATCGATACGTCACGTTTTCTTGTTGAGGGCGAGGACCTGAAAGAAAGCTTTTCCGAAGGAGCAGGCGCTGGAGTCGGTGTCAGCATTAAGCATCAGTTTCGAACGGGTGAAAGTGACCGCGGACGCGGGAAAACACGGATATTTAATGTGTTCAATAGTGCTACTACCGCACGTAAAGAATTAGCCGAGATTACGATTTGGGATTGGGATGGAAATATCCAAAGCATCGGTTTCGAAGACGACGAGGGAAATTCACTTGATTTTCAATTTGTGGATCGTGGATTTGCCGAGCATTGGGGGCACTTTTTCTTGCGTATATTACTGCCAGTAAATGTCCCAGCATTAGGATACAGCACCTATATCATGACGGAAAAAGCGGGGGATATGGCAGCGCTTACGGCAAATGATTTCTATCTCACGGGTCAAAACCTTCCTCCTGTGGAACTGTATACGTTTGTGTTGGAGAACGAGCTTTTAAAGGCAGTCCTAGATGTGCGAAAGCTTACGATTATCTCATTAATCAATAAAGAGAATGGTCAGCAGTTCATCGATAGCAGTCGACCCGCAGGCGTATTCCGATTCATCGAAGAGGATACTTTTCAAGGAGGTGGCAATGCATGGCTGGTAGGCCGATACCGCAAAATTGAAGAGCTCACTGAAGGCATCAAAATCGAAAGCAGTGAATTAGGCAGCAAGCTGCTGAGGCAATCCATTACGTTCAGCGTCCCGTTTCGAAGATCGAAATTGCAAGTTACGGTATCTCTGGATCAGGGCAGCAGCAGGCTCGATTACAATGTGGAATGTGATTGGCATGAATACGGCAATGAAAAGGAATTTACGCCGCAGTTACAGTTTTATGCGCCTTTTGGTTATGAAAGCGAATCCTATCGATACAATATGGCTT
>NZ_JBFTSN010000772.1:0-1192 GCF_056400045.1 Paenibacillus sp. 01L418 | reverse complement strand
CAGTACTATTCAGCTATAATGCCAATCATCTTAATGCCTTAAACGCTTCGATCACTACAGCGCGTCAACTACATGATTCCGCTGTTGTTGGAACGGCTTCTGGGCAATATGAGGAGGCGGCAAAAGAATCATTGCTTTCTGCTATTCAATTAGCTGAACAAACAGGGAAGAAACTCAATTCTACACGTCCAGAAATTGCTAATGCGGCAAAGATTTTAGAGAAATCTGTTCAAGTTTTCAAAGGAAGCCAGATTCGCAATATTTCTTTCGCAGCCCTGCATGCAACAAATGCAGCGTTATCGAGCATGGACAGTTACTTCCTCAAGCCGGCTTCTGTTACGTCCAATAACGGTGAGACTTATGTATCTTTTTCAATAAAGGACAGCAGCGTCGTTACAGAGTTTAAAGTTGCTCAGAACAGCATACTCACAGATGTGACCGTTGTCAGTGAAAACAAGACAGAAAATACGAGGGTTATCAA
This sequence comes from Paenibacillus sp. 01L418, assembly GCF_056400045.1. Classification (NCBI taxonomy): domain Bacteria; kingdom Bacillati; phylum Bacillota; class Bacilli; order Caryophanales; family Paenibacillaceae; genus Paenibacillus; species Paenibacillus sp. 01L418. The sequence goes on along the minus strand of NZ_JBFTSN010000772.1, from coordinate 711 downwards.
ATTTAAAGTGGATGATTTAACGGCAATTGTGCCAGGGCAAGTTCGAATCATTATGCCAAACGTAATTGACCCGCGTACAGGCAAACCTTATGATGCGACTCATAACATTCGTCTGTTGTTTGACAATGGCGATCCTGCAGTATTGAAGGCAGCTATTGCGGCAGCGAAGGCGGCTCATGATGGAGCAGCCGCAGGTACAGGTGTTGGGCAATATCCGCAATCAGCGAAAGACGCACTGCTTAGTGCAATTACAGCAGCGAACGCTGTCGCAAACAGCATATTGTCTACAAAGCAGCAGCTCATTGATGCAGAAGGCACGCTGGATCAAGCGCTTCGTGCTTTCCAAGCGACAAAAATTGTCGTTGTTGATCCGGTCAAACCGACAGAACCGGGAGCACTTGCGGACGGCAAGTATTTGATTGATATTCAGTTTTTAAAACAAGGTACTACACAAACATCGGTGATGGATGAATATGTAGCACATCCTGCTCGTTTGCTCGTGCAAAATGGTGTGAAGCTTGTACAAGTGAATCTAAAGCAAAGCAAGGAAATTACCGGATTTACGATTGGCGGCTCTACGCCAACAACGATCGAATCCGATGCTTCCGCTAACACAAGACGAGTACAATTTACAGTAGCCGATCTACCGGCTAAGCTGGATGGCTGGGTGAAAATAGATTGGCCAGAAGTGAAGTACCATCATGAATACAG
>NZ_JBFTSN010000771.1:0-1192 GCF_056400045.1 Paenibacillus sp. 01L418 | reverse complement strand
GAATTAGAACGAGAAATTAATCGCTATATTCGTTATTACAATCATCATAGATATCAGTGGAAACAAAAAAGGATGACTCCTGTTCAGTACAGGAATCATCTCTTAAGTGTGGCTTAGTGCTCTTTTCTTTTCAAGTGTCCTTGTCTAAGGGGTCAGTTTACATGCAGGCTCTCTTTTTTTGAAGAAATCAGACAATTTCTTTGCGATAATGACTGGGAGATATCCCTTTCACTTTTTTGAACATTTTCGAGAAGAGAAGAGGGTCGTTATAGCCGACGGAGTGGGAAATATCAGATACCGAAAGCTGTTGATTGTTCATGAGATCACAAGCTTTATCCATTCGATAATGCAATAAGTAGGTTTGTGGTGATTGATTTACAACTTCCTTAAATAAGGCGGATAAGTATATGCGGTCTATGCCAATGAGTTTGGCCAGCTCAGTAATGCTTACTTTGGTGTAGTAATTCATTTTGATATAATCCATCGCTTTGCGAACATAAACATCCTTTGCTTTAGGCAAATAACCGATTTGATTAGGGGCAGTCAGCATATCGATCCAATCCGAAATAAGGCGATAGAGCAGGCTATGCACGACAAGACCGCTGTTTTTCTCAAGCTCCCCAGCATCATTAAACTGTTCTAACCAAGGCTCAAACCAATTTGCTGGAGCGAACGAGAAAGAAGGGGCCGTTTTGCTTAAGTGGACCTGTTCAAGTAAACCGTCAACACATGTTCCTTGAAAAGCGATCCAAGAATAGACCCACGGATCTTGAAGATCCGCCTTCATATGGCATATCGTATTTGGAAATACCATAAAGCCTTGTCCTTTTTTTAAGGCATATGTTTTTCCGTTAATCTGATAGGTGCCTTTGCCTTCATGAATAAATAAAATTTTGTAATGATCCTTAACGCCGGGTCCCCAGCTATAGCCAGCTTCGCAGAACTGCTTCCCATGATAATAATAGACCAGATCATAATGCTCGCACATTCATTGTCACTTCCTTGATTGTAGGTCTCTAACATATTACATTATGACATATATGACTTGCATGTGGACATTCCTTATTGCAGTAAAATTAAGCTATACTTTAAAAGAAATGATGTTTGCAAGTAATCATTATAGCATGTTTCAAACAACGAAATCATTCTAAAAACAAAGGGGAATATGATAAATGCCTTATGCTGCTGATTC
>NZ_JBFTSN010000770.1:0-1204 GCF_056400045.1 Paenibacillus sp. 01L418 | reverse complement strand
TGACACTATTGTATTTAACTCAATTAAGTCATCAATAACGATATCTGCCTGAGAGAGTTCATATTCTTGTGCAAAATCAAAGTTGCATCCTATGGCAACTAAACCATTATCTTTGGCTGCATTTATATCCGATAGACGATCTCCTACTACAGCTGCGTTGGTAATACCGTATTTTTCAATAATACTTTTAACTAAGTCTGATTTATTCAGTGATTCAATTTGTTGAATACTACAGGTCTCTGTAACCCAATTATCCAAATGATAATAACTAACAATTGCTTTTAAATAATCCGTTAAACCATTGCTAGCTATGTATATTGAAAAACCATTGTCTTTTAGATAACTAAAAACTTCTTTTACATTAGGATATAAAGCACCTTTCCCGCTTCTAATGTTTTCAATTAATCGTTCTAGAAAGTATGAGTCCGTTTGTTCTCTTATTTCTTTGGAATGATTAGGCAACAGAGTTTCCCAAACCTTTGGTAAAGGGATGCCCATAATTTCGCGGTATTTATCAATAGGCGTTGCTGTATCCCATTCATTTATTGACCTTAACTGATTAAACGCATCTTCAAGTGATATTTCTAAAATTTTATTTGTTTGAAATAGTGTTCCGTCCATATCAAAGATAAGTGATAGTGACATTTCTTCCTCTCCTTTTATAAAATACATGATCATTCCCACTTTAACACAAATCATTGAGGTTAACTGCTCAATAACAGTACGAGGCTGCCGTTTCATACCGGCAGCCTCGTTCTTTTTAAGCTATAGTAACCCATTCTTTCTTTCCATTAATGAATATTCAATAATCTGATCCAACAGTTGACTGAATGAAATTCCCGCAGCTTTGGCGCTTTTGGGCAGAAGGCTATTTTTCGTCAAGCCAGGCAATGTGTTCACTTCCATTACATAAGGAATTCCATCTTTAATAATCATGTCGATTCGGGCGTAAACGCTGCATTTTAATGTCTTGTAACAGCCGAGTGCAGAAGCACGAACCCGATCAAAAATCTCAGGAGGCAGCTGGATCACTTGTTCATCGGCTCCACCGTCATCATACTTAGAAGAATAATCAAAAAATTCAGATTGAGACCGAATAGCGATGATAGGAAGAAGTTTACCGTTTAAAATGGAGCAGGTTATTTCCTCACCTTCGATGTATTGCTCGATCAATACTTCATTATCCCATCGAAAGGTTTCTAGT
>NZ_JBFTSN010000769.1:0-1229 GCF_056400045.1 Paenibacillus sp. 01L418 | reverse complement strand
GAAGGAAGCTTATCAATATCAAATTCCATGGATAGTGAAGCAGACGGGTACACATGAGGGTGAGCTTCCAAGCCGTTTTTCCTTTATGCAATGGGAGGGTGACAAACTATGTTTGTCTGCTCTTAAGGTATCGGAGAACACGGGGGATTTGATCGCGCGCTGGTATAATCTATCACGAGATGAGCAAACGTTAAGCGTATACCCTTCGCTGGGCGTGAACGCAGCACATCGCAGCAGCGTTATGGAACAGAGGCTGGAGGAATCAGAGCTTGGCCGAATGGTGGTTCGTCCCGCTGAAATCATTACGCTTAGTTTAGATGTTTCTTTGTAAATTAGCATACGGAGTATAACACACCCCTAACTGTCTTTGAGAAACGGTTGGGGGTGTGCTATATTTCAAGAGGGATGAGGATGACATGGACGTAAGCATCAAGTTTGCGGCATGGGCAAATATTATGAAAACAAGGGGAAGGTGTTAAGGATGAAAAGAGTACTGCTGCTCGGAGATTCGATCCGAATGGGCTATGAACCGCTTGTGCGCGAGGCTTTGAATGAAACGGCAGAGGTTGTTGYACCTGAGGAGAACGGCAGATTTGCGAAACATACGTTATGGGGAGTTAACTTGTGGATCAGAGATCTGGGCAAACCAGATATCGTTCATTGGAACAACGGATTATGGGATTTGCATCATGAAGCGCCAATGGTCGAGGCACTAACTTCATTAGAAGAATATTTGGAAACGCTTAAACGGACGGCAAATGAGCTGCAAAGAACGGGTGCAAACATCATATTTGCAACAACGACGCCTGTTCCAGCCGATGCGATTGGGCGCAGCAATGCAGAGATTGATTTATACAATGCGGCAGCTGTAAAGCTGATGGAAAGCCTGGGCATACAAATAAATGATCTGAACGCTACCATAAAAGAAGATCTAGCGTTACATATTTGCGAGGACCGTTTGCACTTATCTGAACGAGGAAATCGTAGATGCGCGGAGAAAGTCATCGAGCACATCCATAAATATTTGTAATGTAAGGAGTAAAGGAAATGGCAGTCCAAAGCCTGTAGCTAGGCCGGACTGCCATTTCTTGTTTTTAACGGATAAGGTTCACATCGTCGCATCGATCAAAAAAAGCGGTTTGCTGCTGCAAAGAGGCTTCATCATTTTTGCAAGCGTGTATAGCTTTGGCGAAGTTGCTTGCGCACATTGAAATATACTCCTTACCATA
>NZ_JBFTSN010000768.1:0-1241 GCF_056400045.1 Paenibacillus sp. 01L418 | reverse complement strand
GTTATATATCCGTTCATTTACCTGAAGTTTATTAACCCCCTTAATTTTAACACATATTGGAACTTTTCTGGCCGTTAGTTCAACAAAAAGCMGCCGATCGGTTTGGCCTGCTGCCGTAGTAACTGATGATTCAACTATCGTTCTCCTTCTTCAGATCCTCAATGTTTATTTTCTCCACCTCTTAGGTAAATACGTTTCTTCATAGGCAGAATGGAAAAGAGAACGTATAATACGGATGCGATGCCCTAGACTACTTGGTTTCAATCGAGAAGATTGCTTAGCTAAATATTCCTTGAGAAGATTCAAAGTTACATAGGGAATTTCCAAGTTACCTAAACAATATCAATACTTTCTGGACTCCTCCAAACACAAAAAAACATGCCCTTAACAGGCATGTTCAATGAATAGGATTGGGTTCAAACCACATATATCACTACCCTTTCGTCCCGCCCTGCAGTCCAAAACCTTTGGACATAAACTGCTGGGAGAGGATATACATCACGACCGAAGGAATCGCATACAGCACGGAAAACGCCGCTAGCTTGCCATACTCCACCATGCCGTATTGCCCAAAAAACTGATACAGCTTCAAAGAAGCCGGGAAATTTTCAGGTGTCTGCAATTCGTCTTTTCCCTACACCCGAAGAACTAGGTGAATTACATTCTCAAGATATCTTACGAGGCTGGAAATCGCTTATGAAACGGCATTCTGGCGATCGAAAAGCCCAAGCCATACTCTCTATTGCTTGTCGTTCAGATGGATCTAAACAAGCCACGCATGCTTACAAGCTTTACTTAAAGTAGCTGCTCGATGGTGAGCCCTTTGGCGCTGCACCATGTTGCCATGGTTTGGCCGCTGGACGTATAGTCCTCGATTCGTCTCGCCCATCCTGGCGACGTCGTTCTTTATTTGTCATGAGGCAACCTCCTGTAATTTCGGTTGCTTTCATCTTCTCATATATTTAACAGGGACTGAAGGTGGCTAAGGTTTGACGCTTACTTTTATGCAGGATGGCCTGAATCTACTCGTTTACGGATGTGCATTAAATTGAGTCCTTTGCTTCTGCTCAAAATGGGAATTGGAAAATGATATTATTACAAAAAGAGCCTGTTGAAGTTTCTCAACAGGCTTTGATGTGGTATTAAATTGAATTATGGATTTATTCTTTTGGGATTGTTTGTATAATGTCACCGTACATATCTGTTTTATAAGTGAATCTTTCGAACGGATGGTCTTCATC
>NZ_JBFTSN010000767.1:0-1249 GCF_056400045.1 Paenibacillus sp. 01L418 | reverse complement strand
TTGCTGATCATTTGCGTTCACGCCGTGCAGTAATCGTGAATCTTCAACGTGTTCGCAGCGATCTTGCTGTTCGAATTGTTGATTTTCTAAGCGGTACCGTGTACGCTTTAGGCGGAAGCATCTCTAAGCTAGGACCCAATATTTTTCTTTGTACGCCGGATTCAGTCGAAATTCAAGGTGCTATAACGGAAATGCTGGCGGAGGAGAACGACTACAACAAAATGAGGTGACCTTGAGTTAATGGATGAAGTTTATAGTATTGTGATGCTGGTACAAAAAATTTACACGTTTATGATCATTGGTTATGTGCTGCTATCTTGGTTGCCTAACGCTCGTGAAAGCTTTATCGGCGTATTTCTAGGTAAGCTGGTTGAGCCATACTTAGGTATTTTCAGAAAGTTTATTCCGCCAATCGGAGGCATGCTGGATCTTTCGCCAATCCTTGCCGTGTTCGCTTTGCAATTTGTAGCGTATGGCCTGATTGCAGTAATCGGATTTTTTATTTGATTAAAGGAATGAGTTTATATGAAACAAGGAATATACGATCATTTCCATCCCGATGAGAAACCTTTCGTAGATCGGGCGGAGGAATGGATAGAGCGGTCCGCACAGCAGCATGAGCTGAAGCGGACCGATTTTTTAGACCCAAGACAAGCACAAATATTAACTATTTTGGCAAATCGCAACCCTGATGTTAATGTCCGGTTTGACGGCGGTTATGATCAAGCTGAGCGTAGACGAGYCATTATAGGTCCAGATTATCGAAATTTGGATGACGAAAATGCTGGCATATCTGTTCTTGTAGTTAATGGACCGGGACAAGCCCAAATGGAATTAGATCATGGTGATTTTTTAGGAGCATTGCTTGGACTTGGTATAAAACGTGACCGAATTGGTGACATACATGTGCATGAGCATTTTTGTCATATCATTGTTATGGATGAAATTGCGGATTACTTGAATATCCATCTGAGACAGGTTCATCGGATTAATGTGCTGACAGACGTACTTCCACTATCTGAGCTTCAGACGGCATTGGTTAAGCTGGAGGAAATGAGTTTGTCAGTTGCTTCTATGCGATTGGATGGGATTGCGAGCGATGTTTATCGCATAAGCAGATCCAAAATCGTTGATCCGATTCGGGCAGGAAGATGCAGGGTGAATTGGAAATCGGAAGAAGACCCATCCGAGCAGCTTCGAGCGGGTGACGTTGTGTCATTCAAAGGACTTGGCCGATTTAAAGTACTAG
>NZ_JBFTSN010000766.1:0-1256 GCF_056400045.1 Paenibacillus sp. 01L418 | reverse complement strand
GGCTTGTCGAGTAACAGTAACTATGTTTCGAAATATTTTAAGTGTTGGTGTTCCTGTTTTTTTACTCAGCGTTTTTATGGGAACGACAGCTTTGTTTTTTAATCATTTTCTCGCCATTTATGGAGATACATCTGTTGCGGCCTTTGGAATATCTTCTCGGCTTATGCAATTTCCTGAATTTATTATTATGGGCTTATGTGAAGGCGTGATTCCTTTGATAGCCTATTGTTTTACAGCAAATAAGAAACGAATGAAAGAAGTCATCCAGTTTACTGCTGCTGCTGTCATTTCGATTGCTGTCTTATGCGGTACTATTGTATTCTTCATCTCGAATCATCTAATAGGTTTGTTCACGATCGATCAAGAGCTGATTGCAACAGGGAGTTATATTTTGAAAATAGTTTTTCTATCCTTGTTTATGACAGGTTTTACGCTTTTAATTACTGGTATTTTTCAAGCTACAGCACAAGGAAAGGCAGCTCTTGTTATGGCGGTTGCTCAGGGAGTTATTTTTATTCCAACTCTGTTTGTGATGAATCATTATATGCAGTTCCATGGTGTCATTTGGTCCATTGTCATCGCTGATTTTATGGCTTTGGGTATCGCTAGTGTACTGCTCTTTGTACTTCGTAATAAGCTGACGATAGCGCCGGAAATCGGCTCATTTGAGGGCTGAAACGTAAACGTTAGGAACAAAAACGGAAATTATGAGCATTTAGCACATTGTCAAATCTAATACGTAAGCCAAGTATTGTCTGAGGTCATTTTTGTGGAGACAAGAACCTATTTTTAAAGAATGTATATAATGGGGTATACGTCCACAAGGAGTGAAATAAATGAGTAATAAAGAACAGATAGATGAGGCTAAAATAACACTTTTTGGAAGATTATTTACGTTAGGCGGATCCGTTTTTTTCTTTATTGGTTCACTGATTGCAGTAATTATTGGATACCAAGCCTATGTAGATTTACTTAATCCTCAATAATGTATATATAAAAATCTAAGGAATATATAGTTTCTTTTCATGGCAGCAAAAACAGAGCGAAAAAGCAGAGAACGTAAGCCTAGGTTCCCAATATCTTAAACTAGCTCATGTCTTATGACATGGGTTTTTCATTTTTACTGATATCTTCCAAAAATTTCATGATTATTTTCTATTTTTTATGATATTATACAGGGGACAATATCGTTCGAAAAATTGAAGGAAAAATAGAAAAAAGGAGAGGGAATTGATATCTATATATTATAAATCAAT
>NZ_JBFTSN010000765.1:0-1259 GCF_056400045.1 Paenibacillus sp. 01L418 | reverse complement strand
TTCCGATATGTTGTATAAACGCGCAGGCAAAAGTGGAATTAAGCTGCCTGCGATATCCCTTGGTCTGTGGCAAAATTTCGGCGGCAATCAACCGCTTGAAAATTCACGTGCAATGCTTTTAAAAGCGTTCGATCTCGGCATTAATCATTTTGACCTAGCAAACAACTATGGACCGCTTGCCGGTTCTGCTGAAGAAACGTTCGGAGCAGTATATAAGAAGGATTTGGCTCCCTATCGCGATGAACTTCTAATTTCTACAAAAGCGGGCTATTACATGTGGGAAGGTCCATACGGCGAATGGGGCTCACGTAAAAATTTGCTGTCCAGCTTGGATCGCAGCTTAACGAGAATGGGACTTGATTATGTCGATATATTTTATTCCCATCGTCCTGATCCAGAAACGCCGCTTGAGGAAACAATGGGCGCGTTAGATCATGCGGTAAGACAGGGTAAAGCTTTGTATGTTGGTTTATCCAACTACAGTGCGGAGCAGACAAGCGCTGCTGTGAAAATTTTGAAACAGCTAGGGACGCCTTGCCTGATTCATCAGCCGAATTACTCCATGCTGAACCGTTGGATTGAAGACGGTTTGCAGGATGTACTTTCTGAGAATGGCATAGGCTCGATCGCTTATTGCCCGCTTGGAAGAGGACAACTGACGAATAAGTATGTCGATAAAATCGAAGCGGAATCGAGTGCAGCTTCCAGCGCGATGAAACCAGAAGCGATCACGGCAGAGCGGGTTCAAAAATTCCGCAGCCTAGAGCAGCTAGCGGCAAGAAGGGGACAAACCTTATCCCAATTGGCATTAACATGGGTTCTGCGTGAAGGTGGAGTTACCTCAGCATTGATCGGTGTCAGCCGCGTAAGCCAGATTGAAGAGAATGTAAAGGCACTGGAAAGTGCTCCGCTGTCTGCTGAAGAATTAGCCCAGATCGACGCTATTATGCACAATATTGGAGATATTCCATGGTAATACCAAGCCCAGGCGCATACGCCTGGGTTTTTCTCTGCTTTAAACGTTGTAAATGAACCCAAAAGCAGGAAATGATACGTGTTTTGTGGAAATAAACGAAGGAAATCAAACATAAACGAGTGAGGGAAACTATGACCCATCTTACTGAAGCTTTCATCGATGCAATGGCACCCAATGCGGGAGCAATCAAAAACGGTAACGATCTCGTACGCAAAAACAGCTTTCAGAAGTTATGCCGTACGGAAGACGGATTGTTGCTATTTGGAGAATGTAAGGGAAGCGG
>NZ_JBFTSN010000764.1:0-1261 GCF_056400045.1 Paenibacillus sp. 01L418 | reverse complement strand
TTCTGAATCAATGTTAATAGAATCGCGCACAAATCAAGCAAAAATGCTGCCGCAAATAGATGTTACGCAGTTGTTCCCAGTTACTTTTGAAGAAAAAACAGTACCAAGTTATTTTGGAGGYCCAGATATTCGCATAGAGATCATTAAACCAATCCAGCCAAAGCACAAGAAGTTGCCATTATTTTATTCTATTCACGGCGGCGGTATGGTTATGGGAAGTCCGATTGGTGATCGTACAGCTAATGCTTCGCTTGCTTCCCAGCATGGTTTTTGCTGTGTATCTGTCTATTATCGCTTGGCACCAGAGCATGCTCAGCCTAGTCAGCTACAGGATTGTTATTCGGGCCTTAAATGGTGTATTGAGCATGCTAAGGAATTAGCGATCGATTCTCAAAAAGTGGCCATATCCGGCAGCAGCGCAGGTGGAGGATTAGCAGCGGGTCTAGCCATTTACATTCGTGACCAAAAGGAATTTGATATTCATCATCTAAGGCTGCGTAATCCAATGCTTGATGACCGTACAAGTTTTGCGCCAGAACATCCCTATGCGGGTGAGTTTGTTTGGACAAAAGGAAGCAATTATTTTGGCTGGAAATCTGTTTTAGGGCATGAACCCGGTCATGAAGAGGTTAGTGAGTATTACGTGCCTGCGCGTGCAAAATCACTAGCCGGTTTGCCACCCACTTATATAAGTATAGGCAGCATTGATTTATTCATCGATGAAGCCTTATTATTTGCAAAACAACTGGTCTTTGATGGTGTGTTAGTGGAATTACATGTATACCCTGGGTACCATCATTTGTCCCCGATGTTTCCAGATGCTCATTTTTCAATAGAAGGCTTCAAATCCAGTGAATGGGCTTTGCTGAAGGCGCTGAATTTACTTTAAAGCGGAACGAATTTATGGCGAAGCCAATAGGGAACCAAAAAAGTCGAAATTTTGACCCAATCAAACTGAAAATAAACCTCTCTGCAGGATGCTGCGGGGAGGTTTTTTTGCTCATTCTTGTTATTAAGCTAACGAGCAGGATAGTTCAGTATATCTAACGAATTTTTAAATTACTAATTGTTATCGAGATTCTTTAGATGGAAAGATGGCACTTCAACCCTCATATGCCTAAGAACGGCGAACGATTGATTAAATATGCAATTGCAAATGGGTGGGATTATTATTTAGATAAGAAGCCGCTGATAGTCGAACAAGGTCATGGCAAACAAGAACGCATTAGAATACAACAATAGGGCTGRCATAGTATAACCA
>NZ_JBFTSN010000763.1:0-1263 GCF_056400045.1 Paenibacillus sp. 01L418 | reverse complement strand
GCTTGGTGATGAGTTTGATAGCTTTATGTCTTCGTATGATGCACCGAGAGTATACGGTCTTCGAATCAATCGATTAAAGCTAGGTGTCGAGCAATGGAAAAAGCTATCTGACATGGGCGAGGAGGTGCGTGAAATACCTTGGGCACCGGATGGTTTGTATTACAAAGAGGGTGAACGGCCAGGCAAACATCCGCACTATCATGCGGGGCTTTATTATATTCAAGAACCGAGTGCGATGGCTCCGGTAGAACTGCTGGACGTTCAGCCTGGTCAACGCGTACTTGATCTATGCGCGGCCCCAGGAGGTAAATCGACGCAAATTGCAGGGAAGCTGCAAGGAAGCGGAGTGCTCGTCACGAATGATAACGCCAGAGAAAGAACAAAGGCTTTGGCCAAAAATATAGAGCTTGCCGGCGTACGCAATGCTGTCGTGCTTAACGATGAGCCCGCAGCAATTGCCGCTGTTTTTCCACAATGGTTCGATCGTATTCTCATTGATGCACCATGCTCCGGCGAGGGCATGTTTCGCAAGGATGATTCGATGATCGCAGAATGGGAGAAGCACTCGATTGAAAAATGCTCCTTAATGCAGCGCGATATTATGCAGCATGCCGCAGCGATGCTGGCACCTGGGGGGAGAATGGTCTATTCGACATGCACGTTCTCGCCGGAGGAGAACGAGCAGCAAATGGCTCAGTTTTTAGCCGAGCATGAAGATTTTTTTGTTGAAGCTATTTCTCCTCAGCATGGCTGGAGGGCAGGCAGAGCGGATTTAGCAGAAGGCATGGCGCAGCTTGATGAAGAGCGTCTGCAATCCATTCAAGGAACGGTAAGGCTATGGCCGCATTTAATTGAGGGAGAAGGTCATTATGCGGCTGTCCTTAGACGCAGCGGGGAGCGGACAAGCATCATGGAAGAAGAGCCGGCGGTTGCTGCTTCTGTAAAGCGCCAGAGCGTCCAGTCTGCTGGCGGAAGCTTAAAACGCGAAGTCGTGCCAAGCAGCGGGAAAAGACAAGAAAAGAAACAAGATCATAGGGATGAGCGCCGCGCAGCTAAACGGCAAACGAGAAATGATTGGGCCAACGCTGGATTGGAGCGCCCTGCAAACAAGAAAGGGGCAGGGAGTGGTCGTGATGGAGCCGCGATGAACCTCACTGAAGAAGCAAGTCCAATTGAGCTGTGGCACCAGTATGCAGAACAATTTGCGATAAATGCACGAAGCTGGCCAGGGCGTGTTGTAGCCTTTGGTTCTCGCGTATATAT
>NZ_JBFTSN010000762.1:0-1263 GCF_056400045.1 Paenibacillus sp. 01L418 | reverse complement strand
ATACGAACATCGAGTCACTGGGCATCAAGTCCACAAGTAATAAAAAAGATGTTCAAATCCAAATTGGGCATATGGGGGATTCAAGTGGCCAATACAGTTCTCCTTTCGAGAAAATAATCTTTATTGTAAGGGAAGAGAAAATTAGCCAAGAAGATCGAGAAGCGAACAAGGTACCAGAAACGCTAAGCGAGAAATATTTTGCCTATTCCTACCGTACGGGCTTAATGACTGAATTGACTAATTTAGTGATTAAGGAAGCGTGGACGAGCCTGCAAGGCGATGAGTATTATGTAGCAAAAAGTGGACCTGAACACATCACCTTATCGCGGTATCATTTATCAACTAATAAATTCGAGCAAGCTTATGCCAAATTATCCGCAGAGCAGTTGAACGTAGACGAGATCAAATTTCTGTTGATTAACTCAAATCGTGTATACGTTATGACTCAACATGCAGATGTTGCCGGAGCATCTGTGCTCGATCTTGCAACAGGGGAGTTGCTCTATACTGGCCGTGTTGTTGAAATCGGCAATGGCAAGCAAACACCAGAAGAATTAAAGGAGAATTTACATTTAAATAATATGGAAATTGTCGGAAAAATAAATGGATGAGGAAATGTTATGAGCAGAGCCATTCTAACACCTTGCAAGCTCCAGCAATTAAAAGGAGTTGAGCCATACGCCTATCAGGTTGCTCACTTTATTTTGCAAGATGCATATCTCGCTGAAGAGGCAGCAAAAGCTGCTTTATTGCAATTATGCCTTGCTCTCAAGCCATTCGAGGGAACGGCGGAGGAGCTTCAATGCCTAGCGAAAAAATTAACGATTAGCGCCTCGATTAAAGCAGCAGGTTCGGTTTCGATTAGCCGATAGGAGACAAACGAGATCATCCATACGTTAAAACGGAAAGAGCCAAAATCCTTAGGATAGGATTTTGGCTCTTATTTGTTTCGTTAGTGAAGCAGCTTTAGCTAATTACTTATTTTGCGGAAAATTCGTTCTGACTGATTAAAATCCTCGTATTTGATTTTATGAACCGAGATTAATGATTCCATATTGCCTAGTGCCAAGAAGCCTTGTAGAGCGAGGCTTTCAAAAAACAAAGAATGAACACGGCTTTGCAGATCCGGGTCAAAATAAATGAGAACGTTCCGGCACAAAATAACATGAAACTCATTGAAAGAACGATCCGTTGCCAAGTTATGCTGGGCAAACATCATATTTTCTTTGATATAAGGATGGAATAAGGCATGCTCATAATCAG
>NZ_JBFTSN010000761.1:0-1265 GCF_056400045.1 Paenibacillus sp. 01L418 | reverse complement strand
TCTTGACCTTGCTCGATCGTCAGATCAGAGCCGATTTTACCTTCATACATGAGAACACCATCGATACGGCAGTCGAAGCCGGAAGTATAGATGAGATTGCCCGTTTGGTTGACCGGAATGTAGGAGAACTTAGGCTTAGTCGTTTCAGGCAAAACAATTCCTAGCTCAGCAAGACGTTTTTCAATAATAGACATAATAAAACAGCTCCTTGTTTATCAATTGTGTATTGCGGGTTAACTAATGCGTGCAGCAGTGCTGCGCGCGAATAAGATTACCTTCGCGCTTATGCGTGTGTTCACCATGTGAGAGCGTGAGCTGGCCGGCAACGATAACATGCGAGATGCCGGACGGATATTGACGCGGGTCCTCGAACGTAGCTGTATCTTGAATGACAGCTGGGTCGAATACCGTGATGTCAGCAGCATACCCTGGCACAAGCAGTCCTCTTTTGCCAAGCTTAAAGCGCTGTACGGGAAATGAGGTTAGCTTGCGAACCGCTTGCTCAAGCGACAGTACCTTATCTTCACGCACATATTTGGCAAAAACGCGTGGAAAGGTGCCGTACGTGCGCGGATGAGGCTTGCCGATCTCGCAGTTCAAGCTGTCGGATGCAATCAATGATTTCTCATAACCGATGACCTGCTTCACATCGTCGTCGGACATATGGAAGTAGACAATCGCGATTTGACCATTCTCCTCAAGCAGAAGATCCATCATGCAATCGACTGGATGTTCTCCGCGAAGCTCGGCAACCTCGGCGATTGATTTGCCTTCGAGTGCCTTGTTCGCTTCGGTCTGAATCGAAGAAATAATGATGCTGGACCAGCCAGTTGAACATACAAGATTATCCCAAGTGTCCTGCTCGCGGCTTAGCTCTTCTTTGATCCGCAGGCGCAGCGCCTTATCGCGGAACGCTTCAAGTGTTGCATGAATGCCGCCCTCTAGTACCCAAGGAGGGAGGACGGTTGTTAAGGTGGTGGAGCCTGCCGCGTAGGGATAAACATCAACTGTGACGTCCATACCACGTGCTCTTGCCGCTTCTACAAGCTCCAGCGCATCAAGCGCTTTACCCCAATTGGCGCGGCCAGCTGCTTTCAAATGACTGATATGCAGCGAGATGCCGACTCGTTCAGCGATCCATATGACCTCTGCAACGGACGGCAGCAAGTTATTGCCCTCACCGCGAATATGTGTGGAGAGCAGACCGTTGTATTTAGGCAAAACGCTGCAAAGCTCAACCAGCTCTTCGCGTGAAGTATAGCTGC
>NZ_JBFTSN010000760.1:0-1269 GCF_056400045.1 Paenibacillus sp. 01L418 | reverse complement strand
GTACAGACATCTGCAAATCAATGGATTTGAACGTCATATCTGCTCACCCCTTTGCGCCATTCATCAATTTCAACCGTTATTTGGTATAAGGAATTAAGACGATATCCCCTTCGGAATAACGGAAGGTCACCCGCTGCGCTGAATCTTTCACAAACTTTGTGTACCTGCCAATTACAATTTTTGTTCCGCCAAATACAATATTGCTGACATCGATCTTCGATCGATCTGTGTTCTCCAGCGTTTTCTCTATCTCAAGAATACGGCTTCTCGTCTCATCATTCTCAAGCACGGTCTGACGTTTTGTGGCGGTCAGCTTAACGCGCAATGCCAGCTTCTCAGGAGTTAATTTCCCTGTCACAGCTAATTGATCCAAAATAACAAGCGCTTTATCCGTTTTATCTAAATTATCCATGTTCTGCCTTAACCTCGTTCTTAGCTCGAGCAGCTCCGAACGATATTCAGGGTTTACGCCTACTTCAATGGTTGTGGCTGTGGACATCGAGTTACCAATCGTTCGCGCGCTGACAAGGTCACCTGCTTGTACAAGTCCGCCTACGATCAATCCTTTAGCGCCAGAGCACACAACATTTTTCCCGGCTTTTACATGCGAATGCATGATGCTCTGAGATACCAGCACCTCTTCGCCCGCGATAACATTGCCTTCTTGTATAAATGAGCTCCGGACGTTTCGTCCAGCTTTTACAAAACCTTTGTTGCTTMCCAATATTCCGCCTGTAATTTCAACAGAGCCTTCTGATTCGATTTCTGCCCCTTCAACTCCGCCAATAACTCGGATATCGCCCGAAGCTTTAACCCTGAATCCGCTAAGAACATTGCCTCTGATGACTACTGTACCAACAAAATCAATATTGCCGACACTATAATCCACATCGCCGTTTACTTCGTAAACAGGAAACACATTAATTTTTTCTTTTTCAGTAAGCGAAATCAAGCCGTCAATTGCCGAATACATAGCCGTCTGCTCGTTGTTCAAAACGACATTTTTGCCTACTTTAAATCTAACGTGCTTGCCGAGCCTAGGTGCAATTTCTTCTCCCGTTACCGTCCTGCCAACAGGACCTGCTGTAGGCTCGAATCGCTCAGCAATCAATTGTCCACGCTTGACATTTTTCAGCTGAACAACTTCTTTAAAGTCAACCTTCCCATCTTCGAGCTCCGTTGGGGCGTTCACATTTTTATCCATATCATAAACTAGCTTCACATATCCGTCTTTACCAGGTGTAGGAGACTGCCCTTGCGCAACAAGTG
>NZ_JBFTSN010000759.1:0-1272 GCF_056400045.1 Paenibacillus sp. 01L418 | reverse complement strand
GGATAGTACTCACGAAGAGCGTCTTGTGTCGTTTCTGCCATATAAAATAAACTCGTCGTTGCTATAGGTAAAGCTGCTGGATCAAAACCTTTGCTTGAAGCAGCTTCACGATAAGCATCTACCGAAATTTTAAAGTTGCTTGCTGGACCTCCAAGCGTTGTCAGCATCATTGGAATTCCGGCATATCCTGCTTTAATAGCACTTGCAGGAGGTCCGCCTACTGCTCTCCAAATGGGCATATGTCCATTTTGGGGCTGCGGCAAAATCGATGCTTGCTTAAGAGCTGGTCTAAACTGACCTTCCCATGTTATCGTTTCTTCATTGTTTAATTTCATTAGAAGCTCTAGCTTCTCTTCAAATAGTTCTTCATAATCCCGAACATCATAGCCAAGCAAACTATACGCCCCGACGCGTGAGCCCCGTCCTGCCACAATTTCCGCACGTCCCTTGGAAATTAAATCGATCGTTGCAAAATCTTCGTATACTCGAACAGGATCAGATGTACTTAGCACTGTTGCTGAGCTGGCAATCTTAATGTTTTTTGTGGCCTGGGCAATAGCTCCTAAAATCACGGTATGGGCTTGTGTCGTGAAAAATGTTTGATGACTTTCCCCTACAGCAAATACATCTATTCCTGCCTCATCTGCCAGCTTGCTTGCATCAATGAGCTCTTGAATACGCTGTTCAGCACTTATCATTGTGCCCGTATTCGGGTTAGGCAAATGATCCCCAATGGAATACAATCCGAATTCTAATCCTTTATTTTTATCGTTTCGATATTTTTCCATGCGTTCTCTCCCCTTTTGCGTATTAATTCAGCGGTACTAATTTTGCTTCAATATCCGCCCGTCTAGCTTCTAAAAATGGCGGTAAATCCAGTGCTTTACCTAGCTCTGCGACGGATGAATCTTTCGTAAACCCTGGCCCATCCGTCGCTATTTCAAACAAAATGCCATTTGATTCTCGGAAATATAAGCTTTGAAAATAATAACGATCCACAATGCCGGAGGAGTGGAAGCCGCGTTTTTTAACGACCTCATCCCAATAGCGCAGCTCTTCTTCATTTTTAACACGGATGGCTAAATGATGAATGCTTCCTCTTCCAGGCTTCTCGATTGCTCCTTCTGCTTGTTTGACCAAAATTTCTCCATAGGAACGACCGGCAACAGATTGATAAATGGCTTCATTTTCCGTACGTGACACTTCGCTATAACCTAACATGCTCGTCAATGTAGCGGCTAAACGATCCAAAGATCGAACGGTCATTTCGAC
>NZ_JBFTSN010000758.1:0-1273 GCF_056400045.1 Paenibacillus sp. 01L418 | reverse complement strand
GCGCACGCGCTTCCCTTGTTGCATTTGGGTTGATTAACGACTTTGGAACCTGATGCTCTTTATTCTCGATAGGCATTGGAGTGAGCTTTATATAATCAATGTCATACCAACTCCAATTGGCATCAAAGGTTATCGTGTTGTTTCCTGCATTCAAAAAAACCTTACCTGCCGATATTTCAACAAATTCAGCTGATTCATTAAGATCAACTTCAAACCCTGAAGCCCCGGCTTGATTTTTATTAATGGTTATTAGCGTCTTTTTGAAGCCGTAAGAAGCTCTGTAACCAAAATCCAGCGTATAAAAACCTTCAGCAGAAGCCGATACATCTATCTGAACAGATCCTCCAGGAATAAAAACATAACCGTCGCCGGAATAGCCGTTTCCAGTAGCGCGTATTTCTGCTCCACCCGCCAAAATCCCCGCTTCCGCTTCATATTGGCTGGTATCTGGCACAGTAACGGTATCCGCGGATTCAAGCGTAATGTATTCAATGCCATAATAACCCCAGCCTCTTTCAAAACGAATCGTATTGTCACCTTGTTTCAGCATAACTCTCCCTGCGGAAGCGTCTGATGAAACAGAGCCAGCTTCCGCAATTGCAGGCAGCTCAATCTCCCCGTTGCTCTGACCGTTTACGAGCAGCGACGTTACCTTCCGTCCATAAGGCGAGTAATAACCAATGTTCAGCTTATATAAGCCAGTTGCTGCTGCTTGAACATGAAAGGTTGCAGCTCCCTGATCACCAGTGAAAAATGAAATGTAACCGTTTCCAATATATTGAATGTCACCTCCTGCAGTTGTAGTTAAAAATTGTGCAGCGCCCTCTACTTCTGCACTAGCTGCTTCATATTTAATAGCAGATGCAGTCGCGTTTACATAAGGGTAGAGAGGAATGGCCCCCATAACAAACGTTAGGATCAAAGCATAAAACAAAACCTTGCGTGTTCCCCATCGGTAGTTAAAATCCATTTCATTCGTCACCTCTAATTCATAATGATGAAGCTATGCTTTTGGGACGTGCCGCCTTGCGATAGTATAATCAGCCCCGCCGGAAAACGCTTTCAAAAATGAATCACCTCCTTTCTACATTTAGTAGACGTAAGTAGCTAAGTTACATGAACAGGAGCATCTTGCTGCATGGGTAAATTTACAAGCTGCATTTCGTTATTGAGAAGATAACATAAATAACATTATTTTTGCAATACAAATAATAAATAACTTTACAATAACAATTAATTATTTTGTTATTGTCGAATTTAGCCGTATAAATGC
>NZ_JBFTSN010000757.1:0-1284 GCF_056400045.1 Paenibacillus sp. 01L418 | reverse complement strand
GCGTGGAGAATGCGTGCAGTAAATGGAAGTATATAGGACGGTTATATCCCTCCTCTATTCCCGTGCGCCTTCATGTTACCGAAGTCTAACAGGGTATTCCCTTCATGTCTTCCCCCCCTTACTATCCGGGCGAAATCCTGCGAATAAGCGAGCATTCGTGAGAAAATTATATCGTACCAAGGGAGCTTAACGACCTGATCCTCTAAAGCACACTCCAGTTATTACTTAATGATTTATCCTTAACGGTCGTGCGCTTTATGTTCCTTAGGATCTGATAAACTACTCGGTATAATAAGAATCCGATTAGTGTCCCCGCGCTGTTTAAAATCAAATCATCTACATCGACTGACCTTGTACCGAGGGAAAGAAGTGATATGGTCAACTGGATCATTTCAATTGCGAGAGACACCGATAGTCCGTATAGGAATGCTCTCCCCACCGTTTTGACCTTCATAATCCCCAAGAGTATACCAAAAGGAAGCAGCAAAAGAAGATTTCCCAAGACATTTCGAATACCGACCATATAATAATAATGATTGAGCGAGCCGGAAATACTCTTAAACGGAATGAGGTTATAAGAAAGGACAACACCGTTTGTTTTCATATCCGCAATTAGCTGCTGGTCAATAGGCATGGGAAAGAACGTCACTGAAATAACCGCGCCCCCGTAAATCAAAGCCAATATACTGACAACATGGAAGATAAATCGTTTTTTGAAGAGCAGGTTAAAGATGATGAGAATTGGTACTCCTATCACGACTATTGTAATAAAGGCAAAGCTGGTGTCAAGCATCCCTCGTACTCCTTCCAATCTAAGAAATTTCTTAGACTTAATTCGCCACACTTACAGTATTTACCTTCGCCGAAAGTTAAAGTAAGTCCGAATGATACTCTAAACTGCCCGTTAGTGCAACGAAGCTGCCAATCCAGATTGAGGTCGAAGTCATTGCAGTTAAACGAACATTTTATGAGCCAACACAATGGCATTAACCGCTGATACAGTATCCTTGGCTACCAGCTGTTCATCCAGCTTAAAATGAAGTTGTAAGGTAGAGACTGGTGGATTTTTAGTAGAAATCATGAGCCCAACCTCATGAGATGAAAGCACTTTCGCTTGAATGATTTGCAGCCAGGGGATAAGATCCGGTAATGATTTATTCTCCGAAGGGCCGGTTTCCATGCCATCCACCCCAATTGGTGAATGCCCATCGAAATATTCAATCCTGAGCACAGCATAAGAGTGAATGCCCATCGAAATATTCAATCCTGAGCACAGCATAAGAG
>NZ_JBFTSN010000756.1:0-1285 GCF_056400045.1 Paenibacillus sp. 01L418 | reverse complement strand
TCGCAGCACAGCGGCTAGTCCGAAAATAAGATGAAGGTAAAGAAACGGTAATTATCCATTTGGGAGATCATGATCCTAGTGGAATTGACATGACCCGCGATATCGAAGCGCGATTAAATATATTTGAATCCTTTCCATTAGTGCGACGAGTAGCTTTAAATATGGATCAAATTGAACAATATCTACCGCCTCCCAACCCAACTAAGCTTACAGACACGCGAGCTACGAGCTATATATCGGAGTTTGGTTATGAATGCTGGGAATTGGATGCGCTTGATCCACAGGTTATGGAACAAATCAAAGAGACGAATGTATCTGAGTTTTTGGATATTAAGCGTTTTAATGCAGCAGCTGCTCATGCGAAAGAAGCAAAAGCGACACTACGGAAGGTAGCGGATCATTGGGATGATATTAAAAAACGTTACGCTTAATAATGTACACAAGAGCCGAAACGCCTGGCTTTAACAGGCGTCGCGAGGAGATTGGTTACCTCGCCTGAAGATGGCAACCAACAACGGAGGGAGTGACAAATCTTGATTTGCATACATTGCGATAGACTATGCCATCCAATAGACGAGGGACTTTATTACTGCGATTATTGTAGCCAACAATTTGAACAAACCTTATTACCTTTAGATGACCTATATGTTGTCCCTGTTAAGCGAAAGGAGAGAACGACGATCATGCGGAGAAAAATATCAGTAACCGAACAAAATATCGCATCTATTCCTTTATCCTGGCTTACTGTACGTTATGGCCAACTTAAAAAACAATTGAGGACTACGCTCACACCTGAGCTGGTTCAAGAAAGTTCACTCATTGCGACGTATATGGCAGACTCGGGTAACGGCTTTGACGATTTCTATGCGGGAGCAGAGCAGGTGGAGCTAAACATACCACAGACTAAAAAAGAAGAATATGTTCCTCTCGTGGAGGAGCTGCTTGAACAGTATTTTTTAAATACAAAGCGCAAACGCAAATTAGAGCTCGATTTAGAAACTATGCAATCTCAACTAGCTTTGCCAGCCATGACCGCTTCCTACAGTGGCATGAGCGGTGGCGGTGGCCCTGCAAGTCCTATCGAGGCGGAGTACATTCGAAAAGAACAGCGGATGACAAGCAAGGCACAGGAAATTGCAGATCTAGACATTGAAATAGAAGAGATGGACCGAGCATTATCCCGTTTATCATCGGAGCAAAGTGAATTAATAGAAAAACGCTATTTAGTTCGGTACAAACCATATGATTATGAGTTGCTGGAACAAATGCGTTATAACCGTCAAAA
>NZ_JBFTSN010000755.1:0-1315 GCF_056400045.1 Paenibacillus sp. 01L418 | reverse complement strand
GCTGTATACGCAGTTGAATGAAGTCAAAAAACAGCTCAATGAGCTGCAAAAGAGCTTGGACGTGCTCAAATGAATATAACCGTCAAAGCGTTAAATCGAACTGCACTGCTTGCCTGTGCACCTTTTCTAGGCATTATGATCTGGCTGTTATTGTCTGATATCGTTATTCAATTATCTGCTGAAGCCTTTCCGAAGCCCATTACCGAGCAAACAAGGCTTCCCGAATCCGATATTAAGCATGCCGCTGCCGGCCTTGACCTCGCACAGGAGACCGCATCACAAACACGAGAGTCCATTCAAAGACAGCTGAAGCTGTACAAAGAAACGAATGCCGATATGGCAAAGATATCTTCTATGGCTGCATCGCAGGCAATGAGACCTTTGCAAATTTACGACCGCAATATTACGAGCAAGCTTGGCAAGGTCGCCGGTACGATTGAATCGGACAAGCTAAGAGCGCAGCTTTTCTACATAAAAGCAGAAAACTTCTCGGCGTACGCGCTCAAGGTGAAGCTTAAGAGCAAAGATGCGATGACGATGTCGCTCGGCGGTGAAGAGCTTGGACAAGCAGAGACTACTCTCGCCGCAGTAGCCCGGCACGGAGCTGTTGCCGGCATTAATGCAGGCGGCTTTGCAGATGGACGAGGAAAAAGATATCCGCTAAGCACAACCATTGTGGACGGAGATTACGTGACAAGCTTCGAACCGCCGCGTGCGGATTTGTTTTTTGTAGGCTTAAACGAGCAAAATGAGCTCATCGGAGGAAAATTCGCAAGCAAACAACAGCTGGAT
The DNA here is from genome assembly GCF_056400045.1 of Paenibacillus sp. 01L418. Taxonomy (NCBI): domain Bacteria; kingdom Bacillati; phylum Bacillota; class Bacilli; order Caryophanales; family Paenibacillaceae; genus Paenibacillus; species Paenibacillus sp. 01L418. The sequence continues at coordinate 523 of NZ_JBFTSN010000755.1, read as the reverse complement.
GCCAAAAACCCGAAATTCGGTGCATCCTTTGTTCCTGTACTGCTGCGCGGCGGATCTCCACAACCGATCCCAGCCAAATGGCAGACCAGTCCAAAGCGCGCGCCACGGACCGTCATTGCTAATTTTAAGGATGATCAACTACTGTTTCTTGTAGCTGACGGCTACAACGAATCAGGCAGCTCAGGGGCTACGCTTGGTGAAATGCAGCTATTGCTGCAGCGCTATGGCGCCGTTGACGGCTACAACCTGGATGGCGGCGGCTCGTCCTCGCTCATTTTTAACGGAAGAGTCATTAATAAGCCTTCCGACGGACAGCTTCGCAAGCTGCCGACGCACTTTTTGTTATTTAAATAATTAGGCCTGCATAGCGCGATGAAGATGATTTCTGAATATACTATTATCGAACTCCTAAGTTTTGACCCCTACTACTGTTCTTCGGAAAGGAGCAGCACGAATGGGCATTGGATCGAAATGGTACAGCAAATCATTATTGACGATTACAGGCATTCCTCTTGTAGAAAGG
>NZ_JBFTSN010000754.1:0-1328 GCF_056400045.1 Paenibacillus sp. 01L418 | reverse complement strand
CATTTAATCAGGAACCATTCAGGTACATACGCTTTCCCACATGTATCTACCCTTAATCCTGCCGTGTTCACATCAAGTCCAACATTCATTCTAAGGAGGAGCGGAATAATTTTCTCCATGCGATCTTTGATTTGCCCTTCATCTATTTCAGGCAAGACGGTTTTAAATTTTTCAATTAGATTAATATGTCCAATTCTTTTCCGTATAGAGAATTGGGAGATCCACTCAATTGCTTCTTCAATATAGTTGTAGTACTCATCAACAACCTTCTCCATCGTTCCGTAATGCTTTAATATATATTCTTTAAAATAATCTGGTCGGTAATCAATTAATCACATTCCACCCATACCGGGTATATAGTACACAGAATAAATAATGTCTTCTAAATCCTGATCAAAGTCATCTATTATTCTTTCAGTGAAATCAAGTTTACCTGGTAAGTAATCTAGCTCTAAACCAACAGCAACATCTATCTTTCCATTGTATTCTTGTTTTTATGCTTGGCATGTTCGATGTACAGAGAAAGCTCACTGTAAGGCATTGCTAGCCTTTTATATAACGAAGCATCATCGATCCAGTTCAATGGTAAAGGGGCATGTTCACTGAGCGTGTAACGCTCGAATCCTAAATTAATCGCTCGTTCTAAATATTCTTCTTGTGAAGTGCCACTACCATGATGACAGTATGGGGTATGGGAATGATCGTCCCATTTCAAATGAAGGTTCCTCCTTATACAAATTGACTGACGGCTTGACTCTTGTAGAGATATCTAATTGTCTAAAGCCATGTTTATCCTCCCAATAAATAACACTTCATTCTTCTATTACAAGACCCTTCTCTTTACACCATTCCATAACTAATTCCTTCACCTTTTTTTCTTTGAATTCATACCATTGTCTTTCGACGTCATGTTCAATGATTCCATCTTTAAATCTTCTAAATGCTCCTCTTCCTTGAATAGCTCCAAACAATTTTTCTCGAACCTCTGCTTTGTCTAATGTCTCAATAAATTCTTCTATTAGTTCATACTCATGGAACTCGTTTCTTAATGTGAATTCGAGGTAAACCTCGTCTTCATCCTCTATAATTTTTATGGCTTGTTCAATGTTCTCTCGTTCCCAATCCGGATAATTGTCAAGCAGCTCTTCATCTTCTGCCGCTCTCATCTCTTCTCTCGATAATGTTATTACTTCTCCTGTCTGGATGTTTAAGTATGTTAGGGTCTCATCCTTTTGAATTTCAATTTCAGTAATTAGATCATCTACTTTGACTGTTGCTGTTCTCTCCATTTCACATCTGTCCTTTCATTGAGATTCCTTCTACACCCC
>NZ_JBFTSN010000753.1:0-1335 GCF_056400045.1 Paenibacillus sp. 01L418 | reverse complement strand
CCCATCAGCAGGTTGAAGTCAGGTTTAAAGGATGCAGTTGCATCCGCTTATTTGTGTATGAGAGCAATTGATGAAATTGAGGATCATGAGACGCTAGCAGATGAGGTGAAAGCAGAATTATTGCTTGGCATTCATGATGCGTTTAGTTCCGATGATGTGATTAATGAATCGCAAAAACTCCTTTCTCCTTATGCAGAAACACTGCCGGAAGTTACGATGAGAATTCATGAATGGGCGCTTTTATGTCCTCCGACGGTTACGAATGTCGTTTATAACCATACAGCGACAATGGCCAAGCAGATGGCTGATTGGGTTCATGAAGGCTGGGATATCCGAACGGAAGAGGATCTGGATAATTATACTTATAGTGTTGCCGGTATGGTAGGGGAAATGTTGTCTGACATATGGTTCTGGCACGATGGCACGAAATCAGACCGAATCAAAGCAGTTGCTTTCGGAAGAGGCTTACAAGCCGTAAATATTCTGCGTAATCGCACAGAGGATCTTGAACGTGGCGTAGACTTTTTCCCTGAAGGCTGGGGACAGAAAGAAATGATTAAGTACACGCGCCGCAACCTGAAGTTGGCGGATTCGTATATATCTGATTTAAAAGGCGGTCCTGCGCTAGAGTTTTGCAAAATTCCGCTTACGCTGGCACATGCAACCATTAACCTCATTGCTGTTGGCGGTAACAAATTAACGCGAGACGCCGTTATGAAGCTTGTAGGCAGCATTAATTAACGAGCTTATTCTATAAATAAAAGCAAAGCCCATGGGATTCCATGGGCTTTGCTTTTATTTGTTTTTATTCGGGTGCCGTGAGATTAACCGTACCAGCTCGACTAGCAATAGCGGTAATGATACTGTCGAAGGATACGCCAAATAGCGAGGCTCCCAATGTGGTGAGAACTTGTCTTTGTATCGCCGGAGGCCAACAAAGCCATACCAGCTTCCGCCATACTCGAACAGAATGCGTGCCAGCTTCTCTTCTTTTATTGCGTTTTGGCTCTGGCCTACACTCGAAAGTGGAGCCATCCCTAAATTAAATTGCGCATATCCTTCTGTTTTTGCCCACTCCATAAGGCAAATGAACAATTGATCCATCGTTCCATTTGGGGTGGATTTTAAATAGCGCATTAAATCTACAGATAAGGTCGTACCATCATAGGCAGGCGTCAAAGAAGCGAAAGCAATAATTTGATCATCTGAATTTTTTAATAGCGCAATGGGCGCGAGCTGCAAATAATCTTCATCAAACCATCCGAGAGAATAACCCTTCTCGTGTTTTCCGTCCAGCCATTGGTCAGAGATGAACGACAGTTTCTTTAACAACTG
>NZ_JBFTSN010000752.1:0-1338 GCF_056400045.1 Paenibacillus sp. 01L418 | reverse complement strand
TTGCAAGACACATCGAGCAGCCAGCATCACGCCATTCAAAGCCAGCTTCAGTGAAGATTTTGTCCAAACCTTCTTTTTCGGCTTGAATTTTTACGCGGCCTGAACCTGGTACGACGATAGCCGTTACACGATCGCTAACTTTGTAGCCTCTGGCGATTTCAGCTGCTGCACGCAAATCTTCGATACGGCCATTTGTACATGAACCGATGAATACATAATCAATTGGGATTTCGTTCATTGGTGTTCCAGGCTTAAGATCCATATATTCAAGTGCTGCTTCAGCAGCTTTACGCTCGTTCTCCGTTGGAAGATCAGCAGGGAAAGGAACTTTAGCTGTGATGTTGGTACCCATGCCTGGGCTAGTTCCCCAAGTCACTTGCGGGATTAGTGCGTCAACGTCGAAGTGAACGACTGTGTCATACTCTGCACCTTCATCCGTAGTAAGCTGTTTCCAAGCTTCAACTGCTTCTTCGTAGTTAGCTGGCGCATATTGACGGCCGCGAAGATAGTTGAATGTTGTTTCATCTGGAGCGATGAGGCCAGCGCGTGCGCCTGCTTCGATTGACATATTACAAACTGTCATCCGCTCTTCCATAGTCAAGCTTGTGATGGCTTCGCCAGTAAACTCAATAACATAACCTGTTGCGAAATCTGTGCCGTATTGAGCAATAACGCCAAGAATCAAATCCTTTGCTGTTACGCCTGGCTTGCGAGTGCCGTTAAAGCGAACCTCAAGCGTTTTTGCTTTCGATTGCTGCAAGCATTGAGTAGCCATAACGTGCTCAACCTCACTTGTACCAATACCGAACGCCAATGCGCCGAAAGCACCGTGAGTAGATGTGTGGCTGTCTCCACAAACGATTGTTTTACCTGGATGCGTTAGACCAAGCTCAGGACCCATTACGTGAACGACACCTTGGTCAATGCTGTCAAGATCAAACAACGTTACGCCGAAGTCTTTACAGTTTTGAGTAAGCGTGTCAATTTGTTGTTTGGAAATTGGATCTGTAATGTTGAAGCGATCTTTCGTTGGTACGTTGTGATCCATCGTTGCGAAAGTAAGATCAGGACGACGCACTTTGCGGCCTGATAGACGCAAGCCTTCAAACGCTTGCGGAGATGTTACTTCGTGTACAAGCTGCAAATCGATATAAATGACGCTTGGCTTGCCTTCTTCTTGATTAATGACGTGATTATCCCAGATCTTTTCAAACATTGTCTTTTTCGTCATTATGTTAACCCCACCGTTTCATTGAATCTTCTGCTTTTCTTAACTGAAACTACTATAACATTTCTTTCTTCATTGATCCAAGATATAATATCTATAACGTCTATAGG
>NZ_JBFTSN010000751.1:0-1339 GCF_056400045.1 Paenibacillus sp. 01L418 | reverse complement strand
ATGTAATATTACGGAAATCGTATGCGATTCAATGATAATAAAACAAATCTAAGCTTCTTTCCTATAAAAAAAACCAGTTCAACACATGAGATGTGTTTGAACTGGTTTTGTTCATTTTCTTATTTTGAAGCTTATTTGCGGTTCACTTTATAGTCAAATGTACTTCCTGATTTTTTCCATCCCATACGACATTTGCACCAAGTGCTTGTGCAACGAATCGCAGAGGAATCATCGTACTGCCACTAACGATTTGAACAGGGGCGGTTAACTTTACAACATTGCCATCAACCGTTGCCTGGTTCTTCCACACTTCCATTGTGATTGAATGGGAACCGTATTTTACCTTTACGATGTCATTTGAGTAGCTGACCGTACCCCCGAGAGATTCAATAAGTCCCCTGACGGGCACGAATACGGATCCATTTATAAAAGCTGCTTGCGCGTCCATTAAGTGGTATTTATTATTTAAGCGAATGCCTATGCCTTTAACCACTTTTTTAGGTATGATCTTATAGTTGTATTTGTATTTATCGTCACCGTAATACTGACTCAACTTCCCCCAAGATGAAACCGTTCCATCCTTATGCAAAGCTGTACCTGCTCCTTCGCCAATCGCGCTGACCATCTTGACTTGATCTAGTCCTTTCACAGGGTAAAGCTTCTTATCTTGTATAGGCCAAATCCAATAAGATACTTTGCCATCTTTCGTAAGTACAAATGAAAAGGCATGAAAATCTCCCATCCCATCAACAAAGCCCGATACAGCCGAAACGTTTGGAGCGAGCTTGGCCAGATTGAAGCTAGGCTCGGTCAGCCCATAAAGAGAATATCGATTCATAATATACACATTCCAAGAAGAAGTTACGAGTGTTCCATTAGAAATAGAACTGATACCTTTTAAATGGTCTGTTTTCATGCTGCTTTTATCAAGCACTGTGATCGGCAGAAAGGAATCGCCATATTTATCGTACCCCCAAATCCACACTGTCCCATCTTTTGCAAGTGCAATCGGAAAATAACCGTTTCCTTCAATCGCAGCAATATTTTCTAACTCGCCAATACGGCCGGGTCGAAGCTGCTCTTCCTTACTACTGCCTTCTCTGCAGGCATAATTTTGAATCTGAAATTCACATAATCCACCGAGTGACCATACGGTACCATCTGCTTTTAATGCATAATTACCTGAAATATCAATGACTTTGTCCAAACCTTCCACCTGTGAGGGTTGAACATTAGACAGGCTTGACGTCGTTCCAGGTTTTCTTCCCCAGGTCCACACACTGCCGTCCGTTCTTATTGCGGCATTGCTTTCCGAGATTTTCTTTACTTGATCTAAGAT
>NZ_JBFTSN010000750.1:0-1347 GCF_056400045.1 Paenibacillus sp. 01L418 | reverse complement strand
AGCCACACAAACTGGCTTGGATAACGATACGCTATTCCCAGTGAAGGTCAATTGTCCACTTGATTTATTAACTTTGAATGTAACGATATTATTTGTATCTCGGTTTGCAGCAAGTAAATAATTGCCGTTTGGCGTCAGTGCAAAATGACGTGGATGTCCGCCTTCAACCGAAATGTGCTGAACAAGTGACAAAGCACCCGTTTGTTCATCAATTGCGAAAACAACAATGCTGTCATGACCACGATTGGAACCATATACAAATTTGCCGTCTGAAGATACAGTAATTTCAGCACAAGAGTTTTCATCTTTAAAATCCGACGGAAGAGTGCTAACGGTTGCTAAAGTCGTCAACTGGCCGGTTTCTTTATCGTATGTAAACGATGTAATTGTTGAATCCACCTCATTAATGACATAGACGAACTTACCATTCGGATGGAACGACAGATGACGCGGCCCTGCTCCCGGATGCAAAGAAATTTCGGCATGGTGAATAAGCTTATGATCAGCATCATCCAAGCGATAAGTGACAATTCGATCCAGTCCCAAATCAGAAACGAACAGGTATCGACCGTCAGGGCTGTAGAACGAGGAATGCGGATGCGGACGATCCTGGCGTTCTGGATGCTGACTGCTTCCAACATGTTGTTTCACATCAAGCTCTTGACCGATAGCGCCCTCTTCTGTGATGCCAAATAGTCCAATCATGCCGCCATGATAGCTAGTAACCGTCAAATAACGGCTATTCGCATCACGCTGAATATGACAGGTCGTCGAAGCAACCGTCTCTTTACGGTTTATGAGCCGTAATGAGCCCTCCTTGGTATCAATGGCAAATGCCGCAGCCTCTCCAACCTTAAGACCTGATTGATTCACGGCTTCGGAGATCGTATACAATAGCTTGCGGTCTGCATCTACATTGAGAAACGTCGGATTTTTAAAATCAGCAACCGCGTCCGTCAACGTTAATGTACCCGATTGCTCATCGAATGCATACACGTACACGCCATTCTCCTCTGTTTCTGCATAAGAGCCTGCGAACACAAGCAGACGTTGTTGTTCATTTGTCACGTTTAAACCCCCTAAGTATTTGCATGTCGTCGCTTCTTAATGAGCGTCTGACTTTTATACCGTTATCTATTATAAGTTGTGAAAGCTAATCCGACAAATACGTTTTTTCATAAGATCGTTTTACGATTCCAGCTGCTGCCTGTCCAGACAACAAAGTCGCCGAGGCTAACACCCTCAGCGACTTTCGTTAATGGCACTTCGATACGTTTTTCATTTATTAAAATAAAAACAGACATCCGAGACAACTCGATGATTTCACCAATTCGCTCAATTTGACAG
>NZ_JBFTSN010000749.1:0-1348 GCF_056400045.1 Paenibacillus sp. 01L418 | reverse complement strand
GACTAACCTAGAGAGCATCATCATTGAAGGTCACAACCAACTTCCTGACCAAGCAGAAGCTATTGTAGCAAAAGGTCTTGAGGAAGCAGCAGCATCAGCTGCTCGTTTCTAAATCAACCGTTTAAATGCGAAGGCAGCCGAATAATTTCGGCTGCCTTTTTGTATGTGGATAAATTCAAACCGTTAATAAAAATTTGCGGTGTGATACGTGATCGGGTACGATGGCGATAGGAAAGCATGGACGAAAAGTTGATAAATCAGAGCTAAAATAGGAAGAGGTATGATGTCTATGGACTTGAAAAAGCTGCGTTATTTTATCGCAGTAGCAGAAGAGCTGCATTTTAACCGTGCTGCCCAAAAACTGAATATGACTCAGCCTCCACTAAGCCAACAAATTCAAGTTCTTGAGGATGAGCTTGGTGTGAAACTTCTGGAACGAACCAAGAGACAGGTTCGACTTACGACAGCCGGTGCGATATTTTTGGAGGAATCGAGAAACATAGTTGCTCATTTGGAACGATCGATAAAGATGACACAACTTGCAAGTGAAGGGAAAATAGGCAATTTATCCATCGGGTTTGTGGATTCAGCAGCAGGCGGTATGATGGTCAATGTTCTAAAGAAATATCGAGAACGTTTCCCAGATGTACAGGTTACATTATCTGAAATGACATCTGCTGAGCAACTGAAAGCGCTGCATGATGGAGAAATTGATGTTGGATTCCATCGGTTGCTGGACCCTTCAAAACATATCACATCCAGACTGTTCACGAACGAATCACTAGTTGCTGTATTGCTCAAAACACATCCGTTAGCCGATCAACCAACCGTTTCACTGCATTCTTTGAGGGAAGAACCCTTTATCTTATCACCACATCATATGGGGGCTTCATTTCATGACCTGATTGTAGATTTTTGCAGGCAGCATGGATTTCAGCCTCGCATCGTGCAGGAAGCTGTTCAAATGTACACGATTGTAAATCTGGCAGCTGCAGGCATTGGCATCTCAATTGTTCCYTCTTCGGTTTCCGTGTTTCAACGCAGTGATGTCGTATTTCGATCATTTGATGAGGATACACCGCGTGTTCCTCTTTATGCAACCTGGAAAACAGAGAAGAGTGAAACGGTTCTGACTCATTTTCTAAAAGTAGTGGAGGAAACAGCCGCTAACCAGACAAGCTGATTTGTGTGAACGCTCTAACCGGTTTTACTAGCATCAAACTGAGCAACGTCTTTTAATATGTTATTTATTTGCACTACGATCTCAGCATCTAGACTAACTCCTGCTGCTTTTACGTTTTCTAATACCTGCTCCGGCTTTGAGGCGCCAATGATAACGGAGGACACC
>NZ_JBFTSN010000748.1:0-1348 GCF_056400045.1 Paenibacillus sp. 01L418 | reverse complement strand
GCTTGCTTACATTCCCGCGTACACTAGGCATAATACTCGGTACGAATATTGGCACCTGCATAACGACAGAGCTAATTGGTCTAAATTTAAATAAACTTGCCGTCCCCTTGCTCATCCTCTCCATCGGAATGTGGCTGGCAACGGCTTTACTAGGAGAATTACGTCTGTTTCCTGCTGTTCGGAACGCGCGCTGGCTTCCAGCAGTTCGTTCGACCTCTGTCGTTCTGTGCGGCTTCGCTCTGCTCCTTACTGGGATGACGATGATGCAAGGCGTAGGCTCTGCCGTCCAAGACAGCCCCATGTTCAGCTGGTTTCTTGGAAAAGCAAATGAGAGCTTATGGTGGGGGCTCGCAGCGGGTGCGCTTCTTACAGCTGCTGTTCATAGCAGCGCAGCCGTTATTGGTATCATTATGGGTTTCGTATCTATAGGCGCGATGCCTATTGAACTTGGTATCGCCGTCGTTCTCGGCGCAAACATCGGGACTTGTGCGACAGCATTGTTAGCCTCTATAGGTGGGACTAAGGCAGGGCAGTATGTGGCATGGTCGCATGTCATCTTAAACGCTGGAGGCGCATTGCTGTTTATGCCGTTCATCGGCGAGCTTGCGACGATATCGGAATGGATATCCTCGTCTGCAGCAGGGCAAATCGCTCATACGCAAACGATTTTCAATATTCTAAGCTCATTGATCGCTCTGCCATTTTGTTATCTGCCCGCATTTAGGCGCCTTGATCCCGTTACTTAACACTAATCCGTTTGCAAACCGAGCAGCTGGAATGCTCCTGCAACGATGCGATGATTGTTATCGTATCCGGATTGCTTTTGACGTCTCCAAGCTTCTCCAGGCTCAAACCAATCGACGCCGCGGATCTCTTCTACTTGTGCATGCAGAGATCCTCCAACAGCCTCAACTAAATAATAATGAACCTCTTTATCGACCATCCCGAAGGCTTCATGCTCATATTTATATTTAATTTGATCAATCGGAGCGATGATCACCCCTTCAAGACCCGTTTCTTCGACGATTTCACGCAAAGCGGTTTGTTCAATCGTTTCGCCGGGCTCCATTTTTCCTTTTGGCAGCGAAACTTTTCCGTAACGATCCTGAATGAGCTGGATTTGCAGTTTTCCTTCCTCGGTGCGGCGATAAACGACACCGCCTGCTGAAATTTCCTTCATGTCCGTTTCCCCCTTGCAGCATTAAACAGATTGTATATGCAGCAAAGGATTCCTCCATCTTTTCCACAAAAGGAATCGATAAGCAAAGGAATCCCCGCATTTTGTCAAGCTATAGCTAGGCTCTTATCGCTTCCGGACGCTCCAGCACGAAGGTGTGCTGCTCCATGC
>NZ_JBFTSN010000747.1:0-1350 GCF_056400045.1 Paenibacillus sp. 01L418 | reverse complement strand
ATTCATCTCTTTATCCCCCTTAGCTCATCTCAACGGGATCATGACGCATAAGCCGTTGAAGTATGATTGTCGTAATTAAGGACAGGACCAGGATGATAAACCCTATCGAAGCGCCATACCCAAAGTGGAATTGCCGGAATGCCATTTGATACAAGTAGGAGCCCATAACCTGTGTGCTGTTATCCGGTCCGCCTTCTGTCATAATCCATACGATTACGAAGGAACCGTTAAGCGTAGTCATCATGATGTTAAGAATGGACACTTTCATCTGCTCCCAAACGAGCGGAAGCGTGATGCTCCAAAACTGTTTCCATTCCCCTGCGCCCTCAATGCTTGCCGCTTCAAAATAGGAAGCAGGAATGCTTTGAATAGCTGCAATGAGAAGAATCATATAAAAGCCGATACCCGCCCAAATAGCCGGAGGCAGAAGCATCCAAATCGTATGATCGGAAAAACCAAGCCACGTTATCGATACTTTTTCACTCGTGAATAATGACAAAAATGCATTCAAGAAGCCAATTTGCGGATTATATATGAAATTCCACAATACGCCAATAACAACGACGGAAATTACATTCGGAATGAAGAAAATCGACCGAAAAAATCCAGCCAGCTTAAAGCCAAACCTAGTGAGTGCTACTGCAAAAAACGTCGCGAGAAGCATAATTCCGATTACTTTGCCAGCAACAAGAAAATAGTCGTTGCCGATCGCTCTCCACACAATGGGATCATGGAACATCTCTTTGAAATTATCAAAGCCAACAAACGTTTTTGTCTCCGACATGCCGGACCAGTCAAAAAATGAATAATACAAGCTTTGCACTACCGGATAGATTGTAAATACGCCGAAAAATAAAAGAGTTGGGATGATGAATGATGCGATAAATATATTTCTCTGCCATTTTACTGTCCCTGAGTTCATACCTTCCATCCCTCCGAGTAAATTCACAGAAAGTGATCGAGGCGTTGTGCCTCGATCAATCTCTGCCGTCAATCTTTTGAAGGCTTATTATTTGCTAACCTTTTTCACCACGTCAGTTACCCGCTTAACCCACTCTTCAGGCGTAATTTTGCTAATCGTCAGTGCATCTGTTGCATCCATCATCGCTTTATCAACGTCAGCGTTGTAAGTGATTGTTGGGATAACAACCGTGTTAGGATCTGTCAAATATTTAGCAGCATCTTTAACATGGCTTGGCGCATTGGAGCTGCTGATGTCGCCTTTAATGTTAGAAGGAGCGCCACTTAGCTCAGCCCATTGTGAAGCTTGATCTTTCGAGAAAATGAATTGCAAGAACGCTTTAGCTGCTTCTTTGTTTTTCGCTTTTTTCGCAATGGCTACAGTAGCTG
>NZ_JBFTSN010000746.1:0-1358 GCF_056400045.1 Paenibacillus sp. 01L418 | reverse complement strand
GCTTATCAATCAAGCCATCGTGCAAAATGTACCGATCCCATATGGATGGAGGAATCAATGAAACTAAAATAATACAGACGGCCCCTTCATATACATAAATACATGAGGGGGGATTAGAAAATGTGGATGCTCATTCTAATGCTAGTCGGATGTCTCTCTGGTTTTTTTCTGTTCAGAAAAAATACTATGACCGTCACTAATCAGACAGATCAGAGCGTGCGGAAACTGTCCATTATTATTCCAGCTAGAAATGAAGAATGTAATTTACCACATTTGCTTGAATCCCTTAAGTCGCAAACGCTTCAACCCTTTGAAATTATTGTGGTAGATGATTATTCCGATGATCGAACCAAAGAAATTGCTGAAGGCTATGGGGTGAATGTTATTTCAAATAGCAGCCTCCCTAAAGGCTGGACAGGTAAGAACTGGGCGGTATGGAATGGATATTTGCATGCCTCTGGTGATATGTTTGTATTTTTAGATGCGGATATAAGACTGGCGCCTAACGCCTTGGCTTCATTAATAAAGGCTAGGGAGCGATCGAAGGGTGTGATTTCAGTTGTTCCTTTTCATCACACCGAGAAGCTATATGAGAAGCTTGCTTTGATTATGAATGTGCTTGGGATATTTGCGTTTACATCGGTCTTTGAAAAGAAAAACCGGATGAAAGGGCTCTATGGCTCCTGCATTGTTGCTTTAAGGGAGGATTACGAAAAAATCAATGGCCACGAAAGCGTAAAAGCTGAAGTGCTGGACGATTTGTTTCTAGGCTCCAAATTTATGGCAGCAGGGGTACCAGTCACTAATTTTATCGGATATGGCTTGGTTTCTTTCCGCATGTATCCGCAAGGCATTCAAAGCGAAATTGAAGGATTTAGCAAAGGGGCGGTATTAAGCACTTCGACGCTTAGTCCRTGGACGATTATCCCGATAGCTATTTGGGTGGTAGGACTGCTTCTATCGGAAACGGTGTTTATATTTGCGAATACTTCATGGGCTTTGCCTCTCTTAATCGGTTATTTTGTCTATATGTTTCAATTATTTTACTTCACGAAGTATGTAGGCGCTTTTGGGATCGTTATTCCGCTGCTCCATGTTTTTGCTTCGTTATTTTTTATCATTGTTATGCTTTATTCCATGTATCAGGTGCTTATTCTAGGGCATGTAAGCTGGAAAGGCAGGCACATCCGGGTAGGGGGCAAGAGGGACCTATGATCATATTATGGATTGCGGGTTCATTTCTATCGGGATCTCTTATGTTTTCGTATTGGCTTGGTCTAATTCGCAAGAAAAACATAAAAACGGTTGGCGACGGCAACCCTGGTGCTTTGAATCTTTGGAAGTCATCTGGATATAAA
>NZ_JBFTSN010000745.1:0-1365 GCF_056400045.1 Paenibacillus sp. 01L418 | reverse complement strand
GCCGTAAGGCGTACGAATTAGAACCGATGAGATGCCTGTAATTTTCTCAAGTGTTTTTTGAGCTTGATTCATTTCATCCAGCGCAGATTGTTCCGAACGGTAAAATCGATTTTTATTGTGTGTGACACCATGCAAAGCTACGGCATGTCCTTCTTCTACAATTCGTTTAACGATTTCTGGAGATTGTCGCATTTTTGGTTCCAACATAAAAAATGTCGCTTTCACGTGAAATAGCTTTAACGTGTCCAATATTTCATTGGTAGCTGAAGAGGGGCCATCATCAAAGGTTAAATATATCGTTTTATTATTTTTGTCATCATCGATTTCGGAAGGCTGCTTTACAGTAATTAAATTTGTTTCAAGTTGTTCATCTGTGTCATTTACAGTTGCTTGGATAGGATTTGGACTGCTGCTGCATGCAGATAATTGAGTAACAATGATTAAAATAATACAAATGGCAAGTTTTCGCATGATCTAATTCCTCGTTTTGTGTAAGATGTTTTGATTACGATGGTTCTTTTGTCCTTTCTTTTTGTACTGTGGCATATAACTTTGGGATGTCTGTTTAGTCAGTATAAAAAATAAAAGTGTCAGCACTATGGCTAACTTGTTTCTATGTTGTAAAATCTCGCAAAAATCGACATCAGCTACTGATTATTGAATTGTTAATTGGTAACACTATGTAAGAAGAAGGATGGACAGGCTATGGCCATCAGTGATGAAGCAGATGAATTTTTAAGGGGACAGCGGCACTCTGAGACTATTTAATATAAGTCTCATCATCCGTTGTCCCCTTTATTGATTGACCTGCTTTGATAACCAAATGGCTGTTATTAAATCTATTTACGTTTCTTTTTTAGAAATTTTCTAGTTAAATTAACTGATATTGATCTTAAATCAGAGGAATCGGTTGAATTCTGACCAGAATCGCTATTATCGCTGCCGCTGTCACTATCGCTGCTGCTAGAATCACTGCTGCTTCCTTTTCCGGCTATATTGGTTATATTGATGTTTATTCTGCCAACATTCCCAAAAATAATCGTGCCTTCGTTTCTTTCAATGATGACACGTCCCAATTCGCATCCCATAATAGCTCAGCATCCCTTTCTTTCATCACTATTTAAAGCAGCTTGACTGTAGATGGTTCTTACTGACTATTCTATGAATGAACGAGTAGATAGGTATTGGCTATTTGTAGAGTTACAGGAGCCTTTTTTTAGTCTAAAATCTGTTTTTATTATGCGATGTGGTATAAAAGATCTCATCCTATTGGATTTTTCGGGTTTTGCGCATGAGCAACAAAATTAGTTTATTCAAACTCTATTGGTGTCTGGGAAGATTTCTTACACGGGGCAAGACTGTTTC
>NZ_JBFTSN010000743.1:0-1379 GCF_056400045.1 Paenibacillus sp. 01L418 | reverse complement strand
CACCAGCATTGCAACAGCTACTAGAATAAGCATAGTGGTAAATGGAATATTAGGTCTAATAATAGTGAGAATATTCAGTTCTATTAACTTGTCTGGAATAGAAAAATAAGACTTGTACCCTGCCTCAAAACGATATGCTACCACATAAAAGAAAAGAGTAAATAGAGTGATGATTGAGGTTGTATTAATCACAATGTTTTTTAAGCTTACTTTATTCTCAGTTGTCTCTTCTGCCATCTCGCACCCCTTATACTATTTTGCTTATGTCTTATTTCGACTTTTTCCAGCATTATCCTCCAAAAGACTTTTATAAAATTTCCATTTTAGATATAATGATCAAGTACAGCCATCATACTTAGTTGAAACGAACCATTTGTACTAATCATCATGGAGGTAATAAGTCATGTTAAAAAAAGATAAAAATGGTTTTTTAAACTGCATAGATAAATCAAAATTTTCAAGGAATCAGTTTGAAGTCAGTGAACAATTAATAAAGAACAATCCTGCATTTGTTATAAAATTTAAAGACTCACCTATGATGTTTTGGTATCGTAACACCCCTGAAAGCTACAAACATTACGATTATGCTTATATTGAGTTTTCTCCTAGTTTTGCTGAAAGTGATTATAATCCTGATAGAGATTGGTTTTCTGATATAGAACCTATTTATTTGGCATTTACACATTGGCTTGAAAATGATCTATCCGATTACCTTTCAGAAGAAGATCATATTGATCTTTGGAGTACCCTTTTTCAAGAAGAAAATGAATATTTAGGAGTTGGAGATGATAAAGTAAACTTTTCTCATGACGAGAAAATAACTTTAGTTAGTATGATTGAAAACTTTAGAAAAATAATTGCCATTGAGTTTAATCCAACAACTAATCAGATGACAGAAATAAACAACAAACTTGATTATCTTACTCTCTCAGTAGACAAATTGAATAGATATGACTGGAAAGGCGTCTTGATCCAAACATTGATTGGAATAGCAACCTGTTTAAGTTTCGATACTTCTCAAGGAGCACAACTTTTCGCACATGCAAAACGAGTATTCATTGATAATTTGCTTTTATTAAATTAAAATCTATGCAGACTTATATAAAAACTTTGAATACCCATAATAAGCATGATATAATAAGAAAACTCAGACAGAGTGGTCATCTTTTCCGTAAACATTTAGGAGGATGATTAACATTTTAAAATAAAAATAAAACTTAAAGTTAATCTTGCATACGTATTTGCAATTTTAACGGTAGCAATCAACATCGCATTAGTATTGTTAAAGTAAATTAATTATTATAGATTCATTATCTGAGATTAGCTAGCTACCAACTACCAGTAAAATAAACTTTTAGATCACCTGTCTGAGTACACAC
>NZ_JBFTSN010000742.1:0-1381 GCF_056400045.1 Paenibacillus sp. 01L418 | reverse complement strand
AGATAAGGCACTTGGAATGTGGTGATGCCCGATAGATAAAACAGCAACCAAACCAGACCGGCGAAAATTCCCAAAATACCGAAAATGGAGCCCAAAATAACAATTACATATTTAAACAAGCGAATCATTAAAGCATTCTGTAACCCGACAAATGTAAAGTTCGCGATGATCGATGCGGCTACGACGATCAACAGAAGATTGCTCACCAATTGCGCCTGAACGGCAGCTTGGCCCAAGATGATACCGCCAACCATCGTAATCGTCGGACCGATACTTTTCGGAAGCCGCACGCTTGCGCCTACGATCATTTCGATGACGATTAGCATGAGCAGCATCTCGAAAAGAGGCGGATAAGGGACGCCTTCCCGGCTCTTGGCAACGGACAAAGCCATGTCGATTCGGAATAACTCCGGATTGATGTCGACGAATGCAACATAGAGCCCTGGGACAAGAAGCGCTATAAGCAGGCCCAGAATCCTTAACCCTTGTAGGAAAAGCGTTATGGATTCCTGCATATTCCTGTCGGAATAAATATTCCATAGGTCCATCAATTTCGGAGGGGCTATCAGCGCGTAAGGCATTTGATCAAGCAGCAACAACACTCGACCTTTTAACAAGAGTGCTACAGCCTGTTCCGGCATTTCTGACGTATAAAATAGCGGAACTGGACTCCATTTACGTTGACCCAATATTCGTGCTAGATCTTGGATATTTCCTACCTCTGTCTGACTCTGCTCCTCAAGCAAGGATACGATCTGGATCACTATATTACAGCTGTTCTTGCCCTGAATGTGACATACAGCAACCGATCGTTTTCTGACTACCCCCATTTCAAGTTGGCGAATGGCAAGTCTATCAGACCGCAAATGTATTCTTAGAATGCCGATATTGGAGTCTAGGCTTTCTGTGAAGGCGTCCGAGGCACCTTGAGTGGGACTTTCGCTTTGGGGCGTGTCGATAGACCTCTGCAAAGAACGGGAAGTAGGTTTTAAAGATAGGTTTCCTGTCCGGTGAACAAGGACCAAGTTGCCTATGAGGACTTCATTAACCGCCTCTGATTCGGATATGTTAGACTTGGACTCCATCTGAGGCGCCGTATTATCCCCCCCCTCCTTCGCATCAATCAACTCAGGGATCCTTTTCAACAAATCGAAATTTTGAGAGGTATCAACCAAACTTTTCAAATAACAGAGAGTCACTTGCCCTCCGTTTGTTTCCTTCATTTCGACCGCGAAATCATCGCTATGCGCGAAATGTTGTTTTAAGAACCTAACAAGGTGCGCCATTTTTTCCTAGTTTCCTCCAATCCGGTTGGACTGGTATTATGATTACCAGTTCAATCAAGAATTATTTCCCATAGTGCATCGGAACATCACTATAA
>NZ_JBFTSN010000741.1:0-1413 GCF_056400045.1 Paenibacillus sp. 01L418 | reverse complement strand
GTATGGTGATACTGTCGTATTGTGTACGGTAACAGCGTCAGCAGGTCCGAAGGATCTGGATTTCTTCCCATTGACTGTTAACTATGAAGAACGTTTGTATGCTGTTGGTAAAATTCCAGGTGGATTCATTAAACGTGAAGGCCGTCCAAGCGAGAAGGCGATTTTGTCCAGCCGACTTACGGACAGGCCTATTCGTCCGTTATTCCCAGAAGGTTTCCGGAATGACGTTCAAGTCATGAACATTGTAATGAGCGTGGATCAGGATTGTTCGCCAGAAATTGYGGCTATGATCGGTACTTCTGCTGCACTATCCATTTCTGACGTTCCTTTTGACGGTCCAATTGGCGGAGTAAACGTTGGACGTGTTAATGGCGAATTCATTATTAATCCGACGGTAGAGCAAAGCGTAGAAACGGATATTTTTGTAGTTGTCGCAGGAACGAAAGATGCGATCATGATGGTGGAAGCAGAAGCAAACGAAGTTTCTGAAGCAGTAATGCTTGAAGCGATTATGTTTGGTCATGACGAAATTAAAAAGATCGTAGCAAAAATAGAAGAGCTGCAAGCTGTAGCCGGCAAACCGAAAATGGAAGTTAAGCTACATACTGTAAATGAGCAAGTGAATGCTGATGTTCGCGCTTATGCTTCTGCTGGTTTGGTTGAAGCGATTAAGGTTGAAGAAAAGCATGCTCGTCAAGAAGCAATTGACGCTGTTAACAGCGCAGCAGTTGCTCACTTTGAAGAGCAATATATCGATACGCCAGAACTTCTCTCTGATGTTAAAGAAGTTCTTTATGACATCGTGAAGGAAGAAGTACGTCGTCTTATTTCTCATGATAAAGTTCGTCCAGATGGCCGTTCGCTTGATGAAATTCGTCCAATCGATTGTGATGTGGCAATTTTGCCTCGCACACATGGAACAGGGCTGTTTACTCGTGGACAAACACAAGCACTAAGTATTTGTACACTTGGCGCAATGGGCGACGTTCAAATTTTGGATGGTATTTCACCAGAAGAAACAAAACGTTTCATGCATCACTATAACTTCCCGCCGTTCAGCGTTGGTGAAGCTCGTCCGCTTCGTCCGCCAGGCCGTCGTGAAATCGGGCATGGTGCTCTCGGAGAACGTGCACTTTCCAAAGTTATTCCATCTGAAGCTGAATTCCCTTACACGATTCGTCTTGTTTCGGAAGTTTTGGAATCTAACGGTTCTTCTTCACAAGCAAGCATTTGCGCAAGCACACTTGCTATGATGGATGCAGGGGTACCAATCAAAGCGCCAGTAGCTGGTATTGCTATGGGTCTCATTAAAGATGGCGATCACTTTGCAATTCTTTCTGATATTCAAGGGATGGAAGATCATCTCGGCGATATGGACTTTAAAGTTGCAGGTACAGCTGAAGGCGTTACAGC
>NZ_JBFTSN010000740.1:0-1423 GCF_056400045.1 Paenibacillus sp. 01L418 | reverse complement strand
GCTTGTCTCTTCTCTTCTCGTATACATCGAAGAGAATCAGGACGTTCGTCTGTTGTTTCTACGACTGGATGAACCCGATGGCTCTGGACACCGTTACGGCTACGGAGATGATTGTCCGGAGTATTTAGCTGCGATAACTACTTGTGACGAACTAATCGGCAGTGTGTTGAAGCGATTAGAGAAGTTAGGTCTTATGGGAGATAGCTTAGTTGTAATTCTCACTGACCATGGCGGAGGCGGTGATAACAAATACAGCCATGGCAGCGCCCATCCAATGGACCGTGACGTATTCTGGGGCTGTATCGGACCTGGGATTAATAGCGGGCTTCTAAAAGGATCGGTATCCATTACAGATACAGCTGCAATTGCTGCACTTGCGCTAGGATTAACCTTGACTCAGCAATGGGATGCTCGCTTACCAGAGGGATTGCTTGATGACACATGGGCATCCAAGAGCATTACTATCGTAGATAGCATAACAGCTGACGCTGAGGAGTCCCACAATGGCTAAGACGCTGCGGTTTCGAGAAGATGGGAGCTTCAAAATTGTGCAGTTCACAGATCCCGAATTTTCTTCATACGAAGCGGAAGAACAAAGGATGGAAGCTATGATGCTAGGTATCCTGAAAGACGAGCAGCCTGATCTGGTCGTCTACACAGGAGATATCATTGCTTCAGCTGGTCACCCTAACCCGGTAGTCGCATTTCGACGCGCTTGCTCCGTGCCTGAGAGCTTGAACATCCCTTGGGCTGCTGTGTTTGGCAACCACGATACGGAAGGAACCGTCACGCGGGAGCAGCTTCATGCGCTGCAGCTAAGCTACCCGCATAATTATGCTAAGCCTGACCCACCTGGCATTCATGGCTCCGGTAATTATGTCCTTACCGTAGAAGGTAAAGAACGCGAAACGGCCGCAGCCCTTTATTTTCTGGATTCAGGCAGCTACTCTCCGCTGGAATATAACAGAATGGGCTATTATGATTGGATTCGCCGTGATCAGATTGATTGGTACACACGTGAGTCCTATCGACTTACCGGAAGCAACGGCGGAACGCCGCTGCCCTCCCTCGCCTTTTTTCACATACCGCTTCCTGAATATAACGATGTATGGGACTTCGGTGTCTGCTACGGAGAGCGTAATGCTCCTTTCTGCTGCGCACCTTGGGTGAATTCCGGTTTCTTCGCAGCTATGATCGAGATGGGCGATGTCATGGGCACCTTCGCTGGCCATGACCACGGTCACGATTTCTGGGGCGATTGGCATGGCATCCGTCTTTGCTATGGCCGCACGACCCGAAACGCATACCTGGATCGGCCCTTTTTAACAGGAGCGAGGGTCATTTCCTTGAAAGAAGGAGAACGAAGCTTCGATACTTGGCTGCACTTAGAGGATGGAACGGTGCTGTCAGAGCAGCCTAAGCA
>NZ_JBFTSN010000739.1:0-1437 GCF_056400045.1 Paenibacillus sp. 01L418 | reverse complement strand
TGACATAACTGCCCGAGAGGGCAGTTTTTCATTTTTGTTAGCTACTTTTCGTCTAGAGCCACATGTACAGGCATATACTGAAATACGCACACACAAGCTTTATCTACTATCGCTGCGGGAGGGGCAAGTATGAATATGAATTTCAAAAAACTGCAACGATTTGTTGCAGTTGGAATGTTATCTGCTTTATTGGTTGGGACAAGCGTATTGCCCCCAGTTAGCGCAAATCCAAGCAAGTTGTATACGAATGCCAAGGCATCGGCTCTCATTGATGTCGAGTCAGGCAGAGTTTTGTATAGCAGTGATGGCGATACCCCGATGCGGATAGCAAGCTTAACGAAAATCATGACAGCTATTGTTGCAATAGATCATGGGAAGCTGACTGATATGGTGAAGACAAGCAAACGAGCAGTTGGTAAAGAGGGTTCTTCGATTTATCTTCAGCTTGGCGAAGAAATGAGTTTGCATCATATGTTGTATGGTCTGATGCTCAGGTCCGGCAACGATGCGGCAACGGCAATCGCGGAGCATGTTGGTGGATCGGAGGAAGGTTTTGTTCATTTAATGAATGAGAAAGCGACCTTTCTAGGTTTGAAACATACGCAATTTAAAAATCCGCATGGGCTGGATGATGATGAGCATTATTCCTCAGCTAATGATTTGGCCAAGCTGACTGCATATGCTTTGAAAAATGACGTATTTGCAGAAATCGTAAGCACGCGCGTAAAAAAAGTGCCTAATCCGCATGAGAAATGGGAGTACAGCTACACGAACAAAAATAAAATGCTAACGATGTATGAGGGTGCTGACGGTGTAAAAACGGGGTATACCAAAAAATCATTGCGCTGCTTAGTTAGCTCCGCCACTAGGAATGGTCAACAGCTTGCTGCTGTGACGATAAATGACAGCGATGATTGGGCAGATCACCGGAAAATGCTCGATTGGGGTTTTGGTCATTATCCGCTTCAAGAGATAGCAGTTAAAGGGCAGCAAGTTTCTGGTTACCCTTATGCTGTTGGACAATCTTTTAAATACCCGCTGGAAGAGCAGGAAACGGGAAATATTCAATCACGTCTTGTGCTGCTTGAAGCAGGAACAACACGATATTTGTTAGGAGAGCGCGGATTTCTGGAATGGTATCTAAACGAGCAGCAAATTGGTGCTGTTCCTGTGTATGATCCAAACAGCAGCAGACTTCAACTTTCAATGGCATCGCAAAAATCATTACAATCGCTGGCTGATTTTCAAAAAGCAAACAAGCTTGATCAGCGCGGGCCGATATTTGGCTCTATTATCAAAGTATTAGATGCATTATTTGAGCATTAGCATGCAATCTGCGCGGGAGACGCTGATTGCTTGCAAAACAGTATAGGTGCGTAGAGGGGGAGGCGACCTAAATGGTTAACTGGATTTGGTTGTTTTTCATCGTAGCGAGTG
>NZ_JBFTSN010000738.1:0-1452 GCF_056400045.1 Paenibacillus sp. 01L418 | reverse complement strand
ATCTAAGCTTACGGAGTATTTGAACAAAGGCTTTACGGTATTTACAGAATATTTGACCGGGCTCTTTTCTTTTTTCTCAAATTTCGCGATTGTGCTCATAACGTTCCCGATTCTACTGTTCTATATGCTGAAGGAAGGCGGGAAGTTTGGTGAACAAATTGTAAGCTTTATACCCAAAAGGTTCCGTATCCACGGTAAAGAGGTCATGGACGATATCGATCATATGCTCAGCAGCTTTATCGTTGGCAGAGTTATCGTGAATGTAGCACTCGGAGTTCTCATGTATGTAGGTTTTCTAATTATTGATTTGCCTTATGCGATGCTGCTGACCGTAGTTGCCGTCATCTTGAACTTTATTCCGTTTATCGGATCATTCCTATCTTCCATCCCGATTGTCATCATCGGCTTCATCGAAGCGCCGTCAATCGCGATCTGGTCTATTGTCATTATTACAGTAGCGCAGCAAATTCAGGATAATCTTATATCGCCCTATGTTTTCGGGAAGCAGCTTGATATTCATCCGATGACGACGATCATCTTGGTGCTCATGGGCGGAGATATTGCAGGAATTTTAGGCATACTACTTATTATTCCGGTGTATATGATTTTGAAAATCGTTTATAGCAAAGTTTACGAGCTGTTCTTCAAGCAGAAATGGGAAAATGCTTAACTGAGATTGTCACATAATGGGTGCGTATTATGGCATCATCTGTTATAATGACGTCGGCTAAGGCAAATTTACCGAAAGTACGGTGGCTTGATAACGATGGGGATAAACGCATTGCAAGGGAAACAAATCGTAATTGCTGGATCTCGGAAAACGGATGAGATGTGCATG
Organism: Paenibacillus sp. 01L418; assembly: GCF_056400045.1. Classification (NCBI taxonomy): domain Bacteria; kingdom Bacillati; phylum Bacillota; class Bacilli; order Caryophanales; family Paenibacillaceae; genus Paenibacillus; species Paenibacillus sp. 01L418. Next base: position 614 of record NZ_JBFTSN010000738.1, on the reverse strand, counting down.
GTTATTGAAAAACAAGGCGGCGTTCCAATTGTGCGTTCGCTTCAAGGCTTGACGATGTTTGATGAAGCGCTGTTGGAAGAGCCATTGCGAAACTTCGCTGAGCAAGGCGCGGATTGGGTTATTTTGACGACAGGCATGGGATCGGATCAGATCGTCAACACAGCCGACAGCATCGGCATTAAACAAGCGGTGCTTGGTAGGCTGGCTGAGGCGAAAATTGCGACAAGAGGCTACAAAACGTCTGCATTTCTTAAACGTTCAGACCTGAAAGCGATCGTTAGCACGGATGATGGAACGATGGATGGACTCATAGAAAACCTCGAAGCCTTTGATTTTGAAGGGCAAAGGGTGTGGATACAGCTTCATGGCGAGCCAGCTCCGAAACTAGTGCGTTTTCTCGAAAATAAGGGTACTTCGCAAGTAGAAGCGGTGCTGCCCTATAAGCATGTTCCGCCGGATGCTGCTACAGTCGAGCTGCTGCTTAGCGAGCTTTCTGCCGGCACGGTCGATACGGTCTGCTTCACGACTGCGGTGCAGGTGCACTATTTGTTCAAGCATGCAATCGAATCGGGCCGCAAGGAGCTTTTGTTGAACATCTTTAATCAGCATATCGT
>NZ_JBFTSN010000737.1:0-1452 GCF_056400045.1 Paenibacillus sp. 01L418 | reverse complement strand
CGCAAGGGAGAAGTTGATTCGCAAAGTCACGTTTCAAATTGCAGACCAATAACTCATGGAGGTTTTTTATGAAGGGGCTTCGTCAATATCGAATTAAAGAAATTATTAGCAATAGTGTGATTGAGACACAAGAGGAGCTTGTAGAAGCGCTTCGCACGACAGGTATGCAAGTAACGCAAGCGACCGTTTCACGCGATATGAAGGAATTAATGCTAATTAAAGTGCCTGCAGGTGAAGGCAAATATAAGTATTCCATTCCGCAAGAGCATCAGAAGCAAAATCCTATTCATAAGCTTAAGCGGGCTTTGCTTGACCATTTTGTACATATTGACTTTACAGATAATCTTGTTGTTATGAAATGTTTGCCAGGGACAGCAAATACCATTTGTGCATTGGTTGATAATATGGAGTGGACTGAAGTAATGGGTACAATCTGCGGAGACGATACGATCTTGATGATTTGCAGAACCAAGAAGCAAAGCAATGAAGTAGTAGAACGATTACTTGAGCTATTGAACTAAGGAGGATGTCAGAGCCATGCTGCGTGAGTTGTCGATAAGGAATTTAGCGGTAATTGAAGAAGTAAACGTTACATTTCATCATGGATTTCATGTATTGACAGGAGAGACAGGAGCAGGTAAATCGATTCTTATTGATGCGCTAAGCTTGCTGGTCGGCGGTAGAGGCTCCGCAGACATGGTACGGTATGGTTGTGATAAAGCTGAAATGGAAGCTTTATTTGACCTTCCACGAAATCATCCTGTATGGGTCGTTCTGAACAAGCTTGGTGTACATGCATCCTGTGATGAGATGTTAGTAATAAGAAGAGAGCTGTCTGCAAATGGTAAGAGCAGCAGCCGTGTGAATGGCCAGCTCGTTACAATGACCATGCTAAGGGAAATTGGCGAATGCCTTGTCAATATTCATGGTCAGCATGAGCATCAATCACTCCTTCGAACAGAACAGCATTTAGAGTGGCTAGATCTATTCGCTGGAGATTTGCTAATTGAACGGAAGCAAATATATCGGACCATATTTTCGCAGCTTCAGCAGGCAAGGGCATCATTACGCGAGCTGGAAAATTCGACTAGACACAATGTGCAAATGCTTGATTTATATCGTTTTCAAATTGAAGAAATATCGAATGCGCAGCTTAAGCCATTGGAAGATGAGCTTCTAACAGAGCAGAGGCGCAAGTTATTGTATGCAGGGAAGAGAATGGACGCCGTATCGGAGGCCTATTCGCTTTTGTATGGAGGCAAAGGGCTTGATATGGTTAGCAAGGCAGTAGCTAAGCTGATAGATATTCAAACTTATGACGCAGCGAAACTAAATCCACTTCTTGAACAGCTTCAATCTGCCTTTTATCAAGCTGAAGATGCTGCATTCCAGCTTCGTGATTATCGTGATGGCATTGAGTCTGATCCTGATCAGCTCTCGCAGGTTGAAGAC
>NZ_JBFTSN010000736.1:0-1452 GCF_056400045.1 Paenibacillus sp. 01L418 | reverse complement strand
CCTCTGGGTTCATCAATGCAGCAAAAGCTGTTTCATCCAAAAATATTGTATCTTGAACATTCAAGTGGTTATCCATCTGTCAGCACTCCTTAATCCTCTAATTTGCAAATACCATCCAAATACAAAAGCGGGTTATCTTCCTTCTGGCCTAACGTGATCGGGGCTATTTCGTATGGAGCGCTTGCCAAGTATTGGACTATGATGCCATCGATAATCGCTTGCACGGTCGTATGCTGCTTATCGGCGATTGCTTTCAGCTCAACATAATGTTGTGGATTGAGTTCTATAATAGCTTTTTCTTCTTCTTCATTCCTTGAAGAAATAAGCTCGGAAGCGGTAGACTTCGCTTTTTCGAATTGATTTTGAATGAAGCGTTTGTAATTATTCACCATCGTTATTCACTCCTTATGTATTGCTTTTATAAGGTTTCGTCGCGTTTTATTGATTTCAGGGGGGCATGTAAATGAGAAAATCTTAACAAGATTATCCTATTCATGCTGTGCTAGAATAAACGCTCAATGCCATCCAATCATTACCTATCATTCGCATCAGGAGGGATTTATTCATCATGAACAGATTTTTGACTCTATTTGTCCTACTCGTACTAGTTACCGCAACCGTATCAAATCACAAAGTTGAGGCTTCACCCGTGTTGAAACTTGGCAGCAAGGGACAGGACATTATAGATCTGCAGTTTCGGCTTCAAACAATGGGTTTTTACAATTTGCCCATCGATAACAGTTTTGGAAAGGCTACCCGCACTGCGGTTCAATCCTTTCAAAAAAAGAGCGGTCTCCAGGGTGACGGCGTTGTAGGTCCAAAAACATGGGCGAAGCTCAAAAAATTGTCGGTCAACAAAAAGGAACTTTCCATGCTCGCACGTGTCATCTATGCCGAGGCTAGAGGAGAAGAGTATAAAGGCCAAGTGGCGGTTGGGGCAGTTGTCATGAATCGGCTTCAGTCTTCAAAATTCCCGAACACAGTAAAAGAAGTCATTATGGAGCCCAATGCGTTCTCTGCCGTAAAGGACGGTCAGTACTGGCTTATTCCGAACCAAACGGCATTCAAAGCCGCTAAAGCTGCTGTAAAAGGGAATGATCCCACTGGCAATGCGCTGTTCTTCTTTAATCCGATAATTACCAATTCGGCTTGGTTCAAGACGCGTACAGCCACTAAGAAAATAGGCAGTCATCAGTTTACACTTTAGGTTTTGCCGATATTGAAGAACGCCTATCGAGAACAGGAGAATATAGGAATGCGCATGGATACGAAGGAAAGGCATCAGGCTAGGGTTGAATTGGTCATTGATATTATTAAAGGAATATTTGAAAAAGAGACGATTTCGGAAGCTCTCAAAGAGAAATTAAATCAAATGAGTTATGATGATTTAGGGGATTTTGTTTTGGATATCGCCAAAAACCGATCTCTTGATAAAATTGAGTAATGTAAGGC
>NZ_JBFTSN010000735.1:0-1464 GCF_056400045.1 Paenibacillus sp. 01L418 | reverse complement strand
GTGTTCGATTGGTAAGCGACATACAAGCCGTAAATACCATGAAACAATAGCGGGAGGTAAATGCCGAAAATCTCGAGCAGCGGCAGCACGGGCATGCTGTTAATGAGAGTTACGCCTTTGTCAAAGCCTTCAGGCCCGCGTTCAAACGCCTGGTAGTTAGTCAGACCATGCACGACGATAAATCCGCCGAGTGGAATGATCCCGAGAAGCGAGTGAAGCTTGCGCGAGAAATACGAATTTCCTTTCATGTCATTCCTTCTCCTTTCAAAACTGTGAGTGCTAGCATGCTTTTTCTTAAAATATAAGAATGTATCGGTTTCCCCTTTATACATTGCTTATATTCCAGCGCAAACGAGGTGCTGTGCAGCCAATGGTTGTCATCAGCAGTTTACGCTTGGCAAATCATTCTACATTGTAACCCCAGCATGTATGTCCGTCAACAAAACTCGACACATATTAGCCACACTTCCCATCCTACTCCTTTTAAGCTTATAATGGAATTGCTTATTTTTTATAATTTCTTATAACAAAATGACATAAGGGGTTTCATTCATGAATGAAGAGATGCATGTCTTCACCGTTATTGTGGAACAGTCCAGTATGAACAAGGCTTCCGCCTTGCTAAACCTGTCTCAGCCTGCACTTTCTCGCAAAATTGCCAAGCTTGAGCAGGACCTGGGCTCTCCTTTGTTTCATCGCATCGGAAAGCGGCTGGAGCTTACTCGAATTGGGCAATTGACCTATGAATATGCTTTGGAGCTTCGCCAGCTTCATCGCAAATATCTGCAAACCGTCTCTGAGTTCACCTCAGCTGGACATACGACCCTTACTATTGGCGCAAGCTTGACGACGCTTCAAACGACTTTGCCCGATCTCATTCAAAGCTTAACTTCAACTCATCCGGAGATCGACATTAAAGCGATTACCGGCAAGACGCATGAAATCGTATCGCTCGTACGAGATCACAAAGCCGATATCGGCATTGTCGCCTCTAGTATTGAGGATTCAACGCTGCGGTGTATTCCGCTGTTTGAGGATCATCTATCGCTCGTGGTGCCTCGTAATCAGGTCATTACCGATAAAGGCACGCTGGGTATACAGGATGTGACCGGCATGCCGATGATCTTGTTCTCCAAAGGCACTTGGTACAGGTTGTTGACCGACGAGCTGTTTGACAAATATCATCTTCAGCCGGATGTGCGAATGGAAATTGATTCGTTTGAAGCTATCCTTCGTTTGCTGCATACTTGCCGTGCTGCGACGCTCCTGCCTCAATCGTATATGCGCAATCAACTGCTTGAAGACAATGATCTTACCGTCATTCCCATTCGAGAACTTGAGGATACAAAGCGCACCACCTCGCTCATTCATGCGGATTCGGCCGCCCTCAGCCCGTCCGTTCGTCTTTGGATCAATGAGCTTGCAGCAGGCTTCCCCAGCAAAAAGGACAGCAGCTTTTAAAAT
>NZ_JBFTSN010000734.1:0-1468 GCF_056400045.1 Paenibacillus sp. 01L418 | reverse complement strand
GTCTGAATGAACTTTTAAAAGTCTGCAACGTTACAAAAGGAGCGCTGTATCATCATTTTCCAAATGGTAAAGAAGAGCTGTTAATTGCTTGTTTGCAAGCTTTAAACGAAGCCATTACGACAGATATCGAAAATATTTTTAGAAGGTATCCATCAACCATAGAAGCCACACAAGGCATGATCGAAAAACTAATTCACAACTTAGAAACAGAAGGTACGATTACCGGTTATACATTTAGCAGTATTGTCAGTGAAATGGCCACAGTGAGTGAGCCTGTCCGCAAAGCATGCAGTGTGCTGTATGAAAATATTCAATATATTTACTATGTGAAACTTATAGCTGAAGGTTATTCTGATGAATCAGCTGCTGCTATTGCCTTGATGATGACTGCTACAATCGAAGGTGCTATGCTGCTTTGTTTAACGCAAAAATCATCAGCTCCCTTAAAAACGATCGCTAAAATGTTGCCAAATGTATTGAAGACCTTTAATACAGAAAATTAGTTATGTTGACTGTATCTGATCTGTATTTATTGAATGATTAAACAAAGAAATGTCTTTTGAAAGGAAGAAAAGAATGAACTTTGAAACAAGATTGCCGAGAAACGGAAAAGAGGGAGCGTTGTATGGTGCAATTATTTGTACATTGACCGTTCTGTTTATGACGTCATTAAATATAGTTTTAGCTTCCCGAGAATTTAATGGAGAAGTTGCCTTCATGATTCTTAAAACGCTTCCGATCATGTGGATTATTGTCATGATTTTGGAGCCTGTGTTTATTGGCCGTATCGCTGAAAAATTGGTTGATAAATTTACTGAACCAACGGACAGCTTTAATTCCAAAATAATGTTCCGTATCTTATTTACTGTTCTAGGAATGTCAGCTTGTATGACGCTTATTGGTCATATTGTAGGAAACGGATTTAGTTCAGAAATTTTTAGCAACTTCTTAACCAACTGGCCAAGAAACTTCTTAATTGTACTAATTGCAGAGAGCTTAGTCATTCAACCCATTGCGCGATTAGCGATGGTAAAGCTACATGCTGTCCAAGACAAAACAATGATGGAGTGTTGATGTCATCGCAACCATATAGCATTTAAAGCAACAATACTGAAAACATAAATAAGCTCTCAGTCGAACGAATCAGTTCTACTGAGAGCTTATTTATGTTTTCGGAAAAGTTATTCCAGATCTACGAGCTGTTCCGTATTTTGATGCAAACGGAACAGCTGAGAGAGCTGCTTGGCGAGAAAAAGCGGTGTATAAGGCATATCATTGCGAAGCCAGCAGACAATTGTACCAATAAAGGCGGAGGAGCCGTACCAGATTGCAATATCTTTGGATACGATTACGGCCGGTTTAGATGAGTTGTTGTTTTGGTACTCTCTTCTGCTGGTGATAAGATCAACAATTAAATTCGATAGCTTATCCGTGAAGATCGGTATGCGCTGCGAAGCGAGCAGAACCT
>NZ_JBFTSN010000733.1:0-1480 GCF_056400045.1 Paenibacillus sp. 01L418 | reverse complement strand
CATTGGGGATAAATGTACTGCATATTACTTTAAATTATCTGGTGCTGATGGAGCCCTTCGGCTTACCTAATTTAGGCGTAGAAGGAGTAGCAGCATCTACATGGATAACCCGTACCATAGGGATGATCGCTTATTTGATTTTATGTATTCGAAGCTTGGAGTATAAGGTTGGCTTGATTAGTCCATTTAAGTTTCAAAGAAAAAATATTGGCCTTATATTTAAACTAGGTATTCCTTCGGCAGGTGAGCATGTTTCTTATAATCTTTCACAGGTTGTAATCACATATCTAGTCACGCTGATCGGTACGGCAGCGTTAACGACAAAAATTTATTCGCAGAGCATAACTTCTTTTGTTTTTGTTTTTTCAATGGCAATAGGTCAAGGAACGCAAATTATTGTTGGACATCTGATTGGAGCCCATCAGAAGGATGATGCTTATCGATCCAGTATTCAAAGTTTGAAGCTGGCGTTCGTCATTTCGCTTGCGCTTGGTATTTGTATTTATAGCTTCTCAGGTCTATTGCTCAGCCTCTTTACTAATGATGCGGAAATTATAATGTTAGGCAAGCAGCTCATGTTGTTATCGATTATGCTGGAGCCGGCTCGGGCTTGCAACATGGTGCTTATCAGTTGTCTAAATGCGGCTGGAGATGTGAAATTTCCAGTTGCTGCCGGGTTAGTGTCCATGTGGGGGATTAGTGTGCCGCTGGCATACGTGTTCGGGATTGTGTTCGACATGGGGTTGGTAGGAATATGGCTGGCCTTTTCAATCGATGAATGGATAAGAGCATTACTGATGTTCTACAGATGGAGGAGACGTTCTTGGCAGAAGGTCGATATTTTGGCGAAACTTGCTTAACTAGAAAGAGTAACTGTATGAAAATATGGATACTCTTTTTTTGTGTTTAAACCGTTATATTTTGAAAATGTGCTTGGAAATTCATCTATTTTAATTACAAAAAAACCAGCACCTTTGACAAAAATCATGTTGTGAGCAGCTAAATAAATAATAATAATGAAGAAAAATGAAAGTATTCTAATAAACCAATTGCAGGATTATGGTAAAAAAAATCGAATTTAACGATACTATAAGGTTTATTGACATGCCGAGTTCTGTATATCGGAAACGGGGGAACCACCCAGGGTGAATTGCTTAATGTATGTTTTTAAGCATAGGGATCTTCAACCGAACCCATAAGCTAACCTCGTAGGCACCGAAGGGAGAAGTTGTTTTGAAGAAGGGTTTTATTTTATTGTTATCCTGCTTGCTGCTGCTTACTGGAGGAGGAAGCGTGCTTGCAGATAAGTCGGACAAGTCAGTGCTTACGGATTCCATAAGCGAGGTTGTTGGAACTCCTTATAAATGGGGAGGMACAACGAGCAAAGGGTTTGACTGCTCGGGTTTTATTCTACATATCTTTAATCAATTTGATGTAAAGCTGCCTAGAACATCGCAATCGCAATCAGACACAGGCACAG
>NZ_JBFTSN010000732.1:0-1493 GCF_056400045.1 Paenibacillus sp. 01L418 | reverse complement strand
CCTCCGCACTGTCTGCAAGGGTGATTGTTTCAACAAAGTCTTCCGCTCTCAATTCTCTGTTCAAGGAATGTACCGTCTTCCAATCTGTGCTTGCTGCCGATAAATCGCTTCCTGCTGCAGCAACTTGAATATCAATCACTTTTCCATACGCAGCTTCCCAAGTCAAAATGATTTTATTAATGGAATAAACTTTTTCCAAATCAATATAAAACCATTCTGCATGATACGGAGCTGTATTATTGTCACTCCATTTTGCTTCCCATCTTGTAACCTTATCGCCATCTGTTAGCAAATGAGCAGGAAAAACGGCATTAAAGCTTGATGCAACAGCTTGCTTGTTAAGCGCCAGGTTCACTAGCACTGGATTCGGAGTGGTTCCAGGATCCGGATTGCCTCCGTTTTCTCCTCCTTCGCCGCCGCTTACCCATGTGCCATACACCTCAAACTCCCACAGGGAATAACCGTAAATGGTGCCCCTAGCAGATCCAACCATTCGAATATGCCTTGCTTCTTGCCCGTTTAATGTAATGTTGTCGAGCCCGCCATTGCCTGCGGCTTCTGTGAATACATCCGTCCAGTCGCTTTCTCCTGGCGCTGCCGCCGAGGATACTTGCAGCTTATAGGCTTTTCCATATGCTCCCTCCCAGCTCAGGACAGCACTTTCCAGCTTATAGACTGCGCCAAAATCAATAGAAATCCACTGAGGATCTGATGACTCCGACTCCCATCTCGTATTGCCCGCTCCATCTACAGCGTTAGCTGCTGGTTGATTGCCTGATGATGCAGCAGCAGCTTTATGAAGAGCAATGTTTGCGGCAGCCGTCTTCACCTGCTGCTGCACCTCGCTGATGCCGTATCCTGCTGCGGCAACGGTGATGAGATACGTTTTGACACTTGTAAATAAATCTGCATTAAGCTTGATTTTTCCTGCCTCAACCGTATAGCTGCTGCTCTGGACAGCTGCACCGTCAATCGTAAGCTGCGTAATTGCGGCACGCCAAGCAGGAGAGTCTGCAAATGTCAGCTCAATTGTCTGTCCGACTTTGTTTTCAGTCGAATCGGCCACTAATACCGGTGGTGCTGCTACTTCACGAATAGCGACATTATCAATGTAAATCGTATGCTCGCCATCAGGCGTAACAAAAGCACCATTTACGACGTTGCCAAGCAAAAACTTAAGAGTCATATCCACGTTGCTATTTGGTCGCAAACTTTTCTTATAAGCGGCAGCTGAATCACTAGTCAGATTAAAATGTACGCTTTCAGTGTTGTTGTATCCACCCAGCTCCACTGCTATCGGACGATTTACCGTTGACCATGCGTTAAAGGAAAGCTCATAGGATTTGCCTGCCTCTAGCTTGATTCCGCTTTGGTTAAACTGTGTGGACCAGCCTACAGGAACATTCCATTCTGGGTGCATGCCCCCATGGTAATAGATGTCGATTTGGGCAACACCATCTTTAGGTGTATATTTCGAATCTCCCCCATCACCA
>NZ_JBFTSN010000731.1:0-1502 GCF_056400045.1 Paenibacillus sp. 01L418 | reverse complement strand
CGCTTTAGTGTTACCAATCGCAATATGGTCGAGAGCATGTCTGCTACAGCGGATCGTATTCATCAATATGAAATGGATTATGGCACAGATGCAGTCGAAAAGTATATCGATGCGATTCTTGCCATTCAAGAGCATGTCGATCCGACACTCATTAAGCCTTATCAATTAGATAAGAAACGTTATATCGAAATGGTGCAAAAGGACAGCGAGCGCTCTGATCTAACTAGCGATGAAACTATTGAATTCGCTAAGCTAAACTCCTCTGTGGTGCAGCCATCCCGGCACACCTTGAATCCCTATTATTTAGGATTAAAAATCGAGGATATCGAACGTCGATTCGATAACCCAACGAAGGAAGAACAAGCACGCTTCGGACGTGTTCCCGGCAAGGGCAGGGAAAAAATGTTCGAGGTACGCGAACTCGATTCAGATATTTCATTCATCCGCAACTATCTGACGAAGGATCTGGTTATTGATCTTGATCTGTACATTTTCGAGAAGAAAGGCCCTGAGTGGAAAATTACCGATAAATCGTGGGAGAAAATTCGCGATCAGCTTGTTTATTCAAATGTAAAGGTGGATTTCCTAGTTTGATGGTTAAGGATGGGGATTTTAATCGTGTGGGTGAGCTTTATTTAATCCATGAGTATGAGAGTATGGAATTGGATCTAAAGTATTTTGAGCGTACGCTGCCTCATGTCGTTCAGCTTTGGGGGAAAAACGTTCACCTGGAGACGTTTGTTGAGGATAAGAAGATTGTGTTCAGCTGTGATGGGAAGAAGACTAGTCGGAAGTTTGTCTGATAATATGGACATTGCTTCTTAACTCTGCATTGAAGAGCGAAGAGCTAAAATGCATAATGCTGATACAAATAACCCGATCTCACTAGATCGGGTTTTCTATTTTTYGGACAGAGGGGGCGAAGGGAATGGATACCTCTTATATACAGAATATTTCCTCCATCATATGTAAGTATAAAAATAAGCTATAGTATCCCGTTAGCATTCCTGTAGAGCGTTAAATTTCCGCTTTGCATAAAAACGAGCGCCTCGGTACGATGGAAGTACGCAACGGGTCATAGCCCTAAAAATTCCATCATCCAGGAGGACGCTCTACTATGAAGTTTAAATCGCAAGCGAGACAAAATCTACTCATTGAAAAAATTACTGCTCAGCATTTAGTTATCGGGATCGACATCGCCCAGCAGATGCATGTTGCGCGCGCTGTAAATTTCCGTGGCATCATCATCGGAGACTACCTATCCTTTTCTAATGACGAGGAAGGATTTCACCATCGTTTGAGTGCAGCCATCGTCGGGATGGAGCCAACCGGACACTACTGGCTTAACCTATCTCGGTGGCTCACAGAACGCCATTTTGAAGTCGTTTTAGTGAATCCGCATCTCGTGAAAAAAAACAAAGAAAATCGCGACAATACGCCTTCAAAGAGTGACCGGAAAGATGCACTCGTTATCGCCGACATGATCAAGAACGGTTACTACT